>JAJZAL010000026.1 GCA_021799405.1 Acidobacteriota bacterium | reverse complement strand
CGATTTCTTGCGCCCCTCGGCCGGCTCGTTGATCGGGAACTTCACGCGCCCGTTCCCGTTCGCCATCACCTTCGACATCAGTGCCGAATACTCCGTCGAAATATCCTTATCGTCAAAGTGCTGGTAGAGAGAGAAGCCAAGAATATCCGCGTAGTAATCCACCCAGCGGTTCATCTCGTTCCAGCCCACGTTGCCGACCATGTGGTCCACGTACTTCAGGCCCACGGGCCGCGCCAGCGGATCCACCCCGCCATTCGCGCCCACCTCGGGGCGATAACCCGGCATGAAGGCGCCGTTGTAGTTGTCGCGCTCCACAAAGGTGTGAATCGTATCACCGTAGGTCGCAATCGAGGCCAGCTTCACCACGCCAGACTCATCCTTCAATTCCATCGGCTCGCGAATGCTCCTCGCGCCGCGTCTGGTCGTCTCTTTCCACGCCTGGCGCGCATCGTCCACCCAAAGCGCGATGTCGCGCACGCCGTCGCCGTGCAGGTGCACGTGGGCTGCAATTTCTCCGTCCGGACGTAGCGGGGTTGTCAGCACAAACCGAATCTTTCCCTGCTGGAGCACATACGAGGCGCGATCCCGCACGCCCGTCTCCGGCCCGGCGTAGGCCACCAGGCTGAAGCCGAAGGCCATGCGGTAAAAAAATGCGGCCTGGCGCGCGTTGCCGACGTAGAACTCCACGTGGTCGGTGCCGTTCAGCGGCAGATAATCCTTTTGGGTTTGCACTTCCGGGTGAACAAGGGTTGACATAACTTCTACACTCCACAGATTTTTCGCTACGGGTTCGCTATCGGCCGAAATCCCATTGCGACCCTATAAACTAACGCCAAAGCACAACGACTGGCAAAGGGGCAGGGACTCACAAGTGACACCCCATACCAGATCGGTTATCCCGCTGCTCCCGGGAATATCACAAACCGTGTAAAAGACTCATTACAAGGCAACTTGCAGCGGGTGATGGCAGCTATCTATTCCTTGCCGCTACTTGCTCAGCTGTAGTGTAAGAATCTGGCCCGCAGCCGCGGAGTTGTTCACCGCCGCATACGTAATCCGCGCGTGTTTGCCCACCAGGTCCGTGCACGGATGCAACTCGCCCCGGATCTCCAATCCAATCGCCGAAAACCTTACGTCGAAGTAGTTACGCCGGTACAGTGTCAGGCTCTTTCCGCCAACGTCGAGCGTCAGCACCAGCATCGTCGGACTGTAGCAGGTCGACTCTTTCACCACGCCTGTTGCCACATGCTCTGGTCCACTCGGCGGCCCGCTCGGATAATCCGGCACTTTCTGGCCCAGGTTCACCACCGGTCCCGATCCATCCTTCGTGGTGACCGCGGCCTGAATCCGCTGCGTCTGGAATCGACTATGAGTCGACCCAACCGGCCCCGGCGCCGTCTCCGGCGAATACGTGGGACGCTGGGCCCTCATCGCGGCTTGCTGCTCTTCTTTTTCGCGCGCCACAATCGCCTGCGCCATGCGGATTCGCTGCGCTTCTTCTTCAATCATCGCCATGGCAGCATGGCTTCTCGCCACGTGCCGCGCCGCATCAAGCACCATCAGTGCGTTCGCATAGTCCTGCTGGTTTGCCAGCCCCACGGCTGCATTCAACCGGAACTGCACATTCTC
Source organism: Acidobacteriota bacterium (assembly GCA_021799405.1). The sequence goes on along the minus strand of JAJZAL010000026.1, from coordinate 32,181 downwards.
CGGCTCCAGGGAGATCGCCTGCGCTTCCAGCATGTGCGCCTCGTGCTCGTGCTCCTGGTGCACGTTGTAAAACTGCGCCAGCAAGTCATACGCCGGTGCAAATTGTGGATTCAGCGCAATCGCTTTCCGCAGGCTGGCTTCCACTCTGGCGTCCTCGATTTCGTCCCCGTTGCGCATCGCACATTCGGCAAACCGGTAGTTGGCCTCGTAGCTTCCCGGATCCAGTTGCTGCGCTCCGGCATACCAATTCTCCGCGGCTCGCAGGTGGCCGGCATTCATTTCCAGGTAGCCCATCATCCGGTTGCCGATCGCGCTGTTGGGATCCCGCTTCAATACGGACTTCAGCAGGGCTCGCGCCGCGTCCATCCGGCGGTTGTCCACAAGGATGCCTGCGCGGATCGCATCCGCTTCGGTTTCCGGCACCGCCTGCGCGTGGAATTCTGCCTTGTTGATTCGCATCTTCAGCTTCAGCCGGAAATACGCGTACGACAAGTGATTCAGGTAGTCGCTCAGATCGCGGTCCAATTGATGCAGGCTGCCAAACGCATGCCTCGCCGCCGTCAGCGAATCTTCCCGCGCCTGCAGATACCTCTCGTAATTCTCCAGTTGCGGTGTGCCGTGTTTCCGGTCCGTCACGATCAGGTAATGGACCAGCGCCCATGACTCGGCGTAGAAAATCGTCCCCTGCTGCTCCTCGTGGTAGTACGGCGAGCTCGCCGTAATCTGCACCAGCGTCGCCACCGGAATCAGGCTGTGCATCCGGAGATACATCAGGTCGCTCATGTCCGGCTGGCCCAGGTCCACTTCACCCGAGTGAATATCGGTGTTCTGGTAGAACTCGGCCAGCCCCTCATTCAGCCACAGCGGCATCCACGTGTAGTCATCGCGCAAGAGGTAGTGCGTGTACTCGTGGTAAACCGTTGCATAGGGATGCGGGCCGTACACGTCCAGACGCAGCAGGATATAGTTCCGCGGGCCGCGGTGCATAAAATACCCGGCCAGGTCCAGCTTGCCCTTGCCCAGATACGGCGCCGGCTCAATCTTGCGGAACTCCTTCCGGTTTCGCACCGCGATCACCAGCATTGGCGCGGCATCTCTCGGGTGCGCGCGCAGCAGCGCCGAGAAGGTCTCGCGCATCTTCTCAAACTGCTCGGCCAGCGCCATCGCCTCCGCCTGGCCCGCATCCGTGAGCACCTTGAAGTGTGGGCTGCTGACCTCCACCCATCGTTCGCCCGCATGCGCCTGGCAAACCATCGCCAGCATCACCAGCAGCGCCCCGAAAACCTTCCGCATGGCGAGGAGACTACTCCAAATCAGTCTCCCTGCGAAAGGTCGGGACTACCTCCTGCGCACTTTTGTCAGTCCCTCCGCAGCCCGTCTTCATGCAATTTTCGTCGCGCTGTTACATTTGCTGTTGCAATATGAAGGAAAGAGGGAAATTCTTTGCCGCGCATTCACTTTCATCAGCAACTTGCCGACCTCAAGGACCGCCTGCTCGCCATGGCCGCGCTTGCCCAGCAGGCCGTTGAAGCCGCAGTGGACGCTTACGTCAACTCTGACCTTGAGCTCTGCCAGTACGTGCGCGAAAACGAAACCGCCATCAACCTCGCTCAGCGCGAAGTCGATGAAATGGCCTACGACCTGCTCGCCAAGGAGCAGCCCATGGCCGTCGACCTCCGCTTCATCCTCGCCGTCATCAAGATCAACGCTGACCTCGAGCGCATTGGCGACCAGGCCGTCGGCATCGCCAGCCGTACTAGCGAGCTACTCGCAGAAAACCGTCCCAAACTGCCCGCGGATATACCCCGCATGGGCGCCCTCGCCGGTAAAATGATCCGCACCGCCATCCTGGCTCTCCTCGACGGCGACGCCCAGATCGCCGAATCCGTCATCGCCATGGACGACGAAATCGACGACCTCAACCGGGACTCGCAGGCCGCGCTTGTGCAGTGCATCCAGAAGTCGCCCGAGTCCGCGGCTCACGCGTTGCTCGCCATCATGATTTCGCGCAGCCTTGAACGCATCTCCGACCACGCCACTAACATCGCCACTGACGTTATCTTCTGGGTCCGCGGCGCCGATCTCCGCCACCAGCTCAGCCTGGCCGAAGCGGAATAAGCATCAGCAGGCGGAAATCCTGGGACTCCCCGGATCCGGTCTTTGGATCCCCGGTGTAACGCCCAGTGATTTTCGTCACGCACCACTCGCCCCGCATGCGGATTAGACTAGGTGCATGTCCGCTCTCGTACTCGACGGTAAGGCCTATGCAAAGCAGTTGGAAGGGGAACTTCTCACCCGCGTGGAAGCGCTCCGCGTCAAAACCGGCGGCGAAACGCCCATCCTCGCCACCATCCTTGTGGGCGCAGATCCGGCGTCGGCGACGTATGTCCGCATGAAGGGCAACGCCTGCCGCCGCGTCGGCATGGATTCGCTCGCCGTTCATCTCCCCGAGGAAACCTCCACCGCCGAGCTGCTGGTGAAGATCGACGAGCTGAATGCGGATCCCCGCGTCCAGGGCATCCTGTTGCAACACCCCGTGCCCAAGCAGATCGACGAGCGCGCCTGCTTCGACCGCATCGCCCTCGCCAAGGACGTGGATGGCGTCACCGCCCTCGGCTTTGGCCTCATGGCGATGGGCGAGCCCGTTTACGGCTCCGCCACGCCCGGCGGCATCATGCGCATGCTCCGTCACTACAAGATTCCCGTCGAGGGCAGGGAAGCCGTCGTCGTCGGCCGAAGCCCCATCCTTGGCAGGCCCATGGCCATGATGCTGCTCGGTGCCAACGCCACCGTCACCATCTGCCACTCGCGCACCAAGAATCTGGCGGAAGTCGTCGGTCGCGCGGAAATCCTCGTCGGAGCCGTCGGCAAGCCTGAGTTCATCAAGGCTGACTGGATCCGCGACGGAGCCGTTGTCATCGACGCTGGCTACCACCCGGGTGGCGTCGGAGACATCGAGCTTTCCAAGGTCATCGACCGCTGCTCGGCCTATACGCCCGTACCCGGCGGGGTCGGCCCCATGACCATCGCGACGCTCATCGCCCAGACCGTCGAAGCCGCCGAAAAAGCTGCCGGGAATTAGGGCCTGGACTCTGATCAGCCGCATCCGCCGGTGGCTGCGCAATAGCGATTCGCCGCGTCGAGGTACTGCGTCCAGTTTTCCGCAATGCCGCGTTGCGCCTCCCGCAGCGTCATTTGCCCGGACTTCACTTCGTAGGCCAGGTAATCCTCGACCCGGTCTTTGATCTTGAAGTACCGGTTCTCCAGAGCAACGCCCGAAGGCCCGCATTCCGGCCAGATGTTGCCCAGCCCGTCGGCACCACCCAGTTCCAGCGGTACCAGGTGATCCAGTTCGCAAACCTGCGTTTCATCGTAGTTTCCGCGTGGTTCGCGAATGCCGTACCAATGGTAGGCCTTGTGCTTTTCCCTCTCACTGGATTCGTGATTCCGGATGCATCCAGTTCTCCAGGCGGGATTCCTCAGCATTGCCACCGTCACGCTTGGGTTGATTCCGCCCGGGGTGCAGCGCGGATCAGGAACCGGATAGCCATCGCGCATCCGCGTAGAACAGCTTCCGGCTGCCGGACGGCGCCAGTGAGCAAAGTATTCCGAGGTGTACGTCAAATCAAATTGTGCGCAGTACTGCCGCTCACGAACTTTCCAGCTTGAGCGTTTTCCATAAGCTGTGCGCCGCTCATGCCGCGAAGACCAGAACGCCCCGTCGCCATTTCGGTGGAAGAAAGAAACTCTGCCCCAGAAGAGAGCAACGATTACCGCCGCCACAGCCAGCGTAAAAAGAAAAGAAGTCAAACGGCGAAGCATAACTGACGCCAGCCTAGCACGGCTTCCAAATGCAGCCTACGTTACCGGCTCAATGGTCCAGCCGGATCGTTGCTTGCCATCCTTCTGGTCCATGCGGCGGAGGCTCTTTGCAGAGCCTCCTACGCAAATACCCGCCCGCTCTGCATCCCCAGCCAAACAGCCATGAAGCCCAAAACCAGGCTGCTGCCAAAGTACAGAAGCGCCGTGGCCGCCTGCCCGTTCTGCATCGCGTGCAGCGTTTCGTACTCAAAGGTGGAGAAGGTTGTATATGCCCCGATAAATCCGATCGGAACCGCATATCTCCATGCCGGATTCAACTCCAGATGTGCGTCCAGAATGGCCAGCACCAGGCCCATCAAAAAGCAGCCGGTGACATTGATGAGAAGGGTACCGTATGGGAATCGTGTTCCCATACGCTCGTACACCCACACACCCACTGCATAGCGGGCAAGTGCTCCCAGCGCCCCGCCGAGCGCAATCCACAGAAATTTCATACGAGTCGAAAATCCTCCTTGGCACTTCAGGCTGCAAGCGCAGCCACCATCGTCATAAAGTGTCAGGAGTCATTGGCTGCCGGAACCGGCAACGGTTGGATTGAGGCGAACTCCACCGCCCTGCAATCAGCTTCTCCGATGCGCGCCGCGCCGTCAAGCGCATCACACTGTTCATCGCAGCAAAACAATGGTTGTCATTTCGGCACTCTGCCTGATGGCCAACCTCCTGAAGGACTAACATCGAAGCGAACTGCGAATGCGAATCATTACCACCTCAACTGCCTATCCGCCGTACTACTTTACGCAAAGCCAGATCGCCGACGAACTTGCGAGCTACTGGCAGCACTCGGTCGATACGGCCATCCTCGAGCGCCTGCACTCGCGCACCGGCGTCGATGGCCGCTACTTTTCGCGCCCGCTGGCCGACTATCGCGCTCTTGACACCTGGGGCAAAGCCAATAACGTCTGGATCGAAACCGCCCTCGACCTCGGCGAGCGCACCATCGAATGCCTCATCCAGCAGTCCGGCATCGACCGCGCCCAGATCGGCGCCATCTTTTTCGTCTCCGTCACCGGCGTCGCCAGCCCGTCCATTGATGCACGCCTCGTCAACCGCCTCAAGCTCTCGCCGCGGATCCGCCGCAATCCCATCTTCGGTCTCGGCTGCGTCGCCGGAGCCGCAGGCCTGGCCCGCGCCGCCGACTACGTCAAGGCCTACCCAGATCAGTACGCCGTCCTGCTTGCCGTCGAACTCTGCTCGCTCACCTGGCAGCGCGGCGATGTCTCCGTCGCCAATCTCATCTCCACGGGCCTCTTCGGCGACGGTGCGGCAGCCGTCCTCATCGCCGGCGAAGAGACTCCGGATGCAAAATCCGGCCCTCGTATCCTTGACCACGCCCAGGTCTTCTATCCCGACACCGAAGATGTCATGGGCTGGGATATTTCCGAGAAGGGCTTCCAGATCGTTCTCTCGCCCGATGTTCCCAGCGTCATCCGCGACAACCTCGGCCGCGATGTCGACCAGTTTCTCGCCGCGCACCACCTTACCCGCGCTGACATTGGCTGCTGGATCATGCATACCGGCGGACCCAAAGTGCTGGAAGCCTCAGAAGACGCGCTCGGACTGGAGCGCGGCGCGCTCGCCGTTTCGTGGCAGGCTCTCCGCCGCGTCGGCAACCTTTCCTCCGCATCGGTTCTGGTTGTTCTGGATGACGTCATGAAGCAGCATCGCCCCGCGCCCGGGACAAAAAGCATCCTCGCCGCCATGGGGCCCGGCTTTTGCTGCGAAATGCTTTTGATCGAGTGGTAAGCGGCGAATCCGCTCTAACGGCAGAGCCGCGCTTCGGCTTCCTTCGCGGCCTCATAAATCTGGTCGAAGGACTCCACGGCGTACAGCACCTTCTGCATCTCTGAGACCTTGAATTGCTGTTCCAGCACCTGCTCCAGATTGAAGTCGCGAATCTCCGGTCCGCCCTTGATCACGTACGTCGACTCGCCATGCGACGAGATCAGCCCGCTGCCATAGAGCTTGATTCCGCCGTTCTGGCGAATCACGCCAAACTCCACCGTGAACCAGAACAGCCGCCCCATCCGTTCCAGCTTGTCCTTATCGCCCATGATCGTGGCGCACACTTTGCCGTAGTGCTGCAGGAAATCCGCAAACACCGGATGCGCGTGCATCGGCACATGGCCCAGCACGTCGTGGAAGATATCCGGTTCCGGGGTGTATTCCATCGACTCCCGGCTGCGCAGCCACGTCGTAGTCGGAAAGCGCCGCGCCGCCAGCATCTCGAAGAAGGCATCCGGCGGCAGAAAACCGCTCACTGGCGTCGCATTCCAGCCCGTCAGGGGCTCCAGTCGCTTGTTTACCTCGGCGAGGTTGGGAATCGAGTCGGCCCGGAGCCCAATCTGCTCAATGCCGTCCAGGTATTCCTGGCAGGCGTGCTCGCGCAGCTGCGGCATGCGGCGGCTTACCAGCTCCTGCCATACGGCGTGCTGTTCCGGCGTGTACGCGGCATAATCCTGTTGAATCAGATACGGTTCGGCAACGGTCAACGTTGGATGCGATGTGCTGGCCATGCTCTTCTACTCCCGGACGAAAACTCTCTAGCATCATCTTCCGCGGCGCGCCTGTCAACTCACGCGGCTCATCCACTGCACTCTGAACCAGTCCGCCCAACCCGGAAATCGCCCCGGAAAAGCAAATGGGCGGCCGCAGCCGCCCCGTGATTCACAGATTTTGCTTACTCCACGCGGTAGTTCGGCGCTTCGCGCGTAATGATCACGTCATGCACATGGCTTTCGCGCAATCCGGCACTTGAAATCCTTACAAACTTCGCCTTCGCGTGCATTTCCTCGATGCTGGAGCAGCCGAGGTAGCCCATGCCAGACCGCAATCCGCCCACCAGTTGGTACACATTCGCTTCCAGCGGTCCGCGATACGGTACCCGGCCCTCAATGCCTTCGGGCACAAACTTCGCCAGCCGGTTCTGGCTGCTGCGCTCGCGCGCCACCACTCCTTCAACGCTCGAACTGTCCACGCCGTCGCTCGGCCCCTGGAAATAGCGCTCGCCCGAGCCTTGCGCCATCGCGCTCAACGAACCCATCCCGCGATACGCCTTGAACGACCGGCCCTGGTACAGAATCGTCTCGCCCGGGCTCTCGTCCACGCCCGCAAACAGCGAACCAATCATCACGGCACTGGACCCCGCCGCGATCGCCTTCACCACGTCGCCCGAATACTTGATGCCGCCATCGGCAATGATCGGAATTCCCGCTTCCCGGCCCGCACGCGTTGCTTCGATAATGGCTGTAATCTGGGGCATGCCCGCGCCGGTTACCATGCGCGTCGTGCAGATCGATCCCGGCCCGATGCCGACCTTCACGCCGTCCGCGCCGGCTTCAATCACCGCTTTTGCGCCTTCGTAGGTCGCCACGTTTCCGGCCAGCAAATCCACGTCAGGGAAGCGCGTCTTCACCTCTCGAATCGCTTCCAGCACTCGCGATGAGTGCCCATGCGCCGAATCAATCGAGAGCACATCCACGCGATTCTTTACCATCTCCGCCGCGCGTTCCATGAAGTCGCCCGTGGCGCCAATCGCGCCACCCACGCGCAGCCGCCCCTGCTCGTCCTTTGAGGCGTTGGGATACTTCAGCTTCTTCTGGATGTCCTTGACCGTGATCAGGCCCTTCAGTTCGTACTGATCGTTGACCACCAGCAGCTTCTCGACGCGGTGCTGGTGCAGAATTTCCTCGGCCTGTTCAAGCGTGGTACCCACCGGTACGGTAATGAGATTCGTCTTCGTCATCACTTCGCTGATCGGAATGTCTGTCCGTGTCTCGAACCGCAGGTCGCGATTCGTCAGGATGCCCACCAGCTTCTTGTTCCGCGTCACCGGCACGCCGCTGATCTTGTAGCGCCGCATCACTTCCAGCGCGTCCGAGATCAGCTGCTCCGGCGCCATCGTCACCGGGTCCACAATCATGCCGCTTTCTGACCGCTTCACCTTGTCGATTTCGCCTGCCTGTTCTTCAATCGTCAGGTTACGGTGCACAATGCCAATGCCGCCCTGCTGCGCCATCGCAATCGCCATGCGCGACTCGGTCACTGTGTCCATTGCCGCGCTCAGCAGCGGTGTCGTCAGCCGAATCCGCTTTGTCAGCTGGGTGTCGGTTCGCACCAGGGCAGGAACAATTTCGCTGTAGGCAGGTACCAGCAGCACATCGTCAAAAGTCAGCGCTTCAGGAATAGGTCCGTCAATCATAGGTCGAATCGGTCAAGCTGTCGGGGGTCTACGTGAATGGAAATGGGTAGGCGGGACCAGCTTTGCCATATTGTAGGGTCATCGCAACCCCTGATCAACCTTTGCAGATTAACCCTTGTGCACCTCACCGTCCTGAGGGAGTGACCGATGCGGGCCCGCTCTTGCATCTTTGTCTTGACAATTGAGCGTGTTGCGAGGTCTCTTACATGCGGATGCGGCCCATTTGGCTGCGGTCAGGCCAGGCAGGCGTCGCGAAAGGGGGCCACCGTGGATCGCCTCACGTGTCTGGTTCGCTTCTTCTATTTCATGGCTGCGCTCGCAGTCATCGGGCTCGTGACTCCGCTGCACGGGCAGCAACGCGAAGTGAACCGCTACGATCTCTATAGCGGATTCACAGCTTTCAGCACCCCGCACCTCAACCTTACCGAACGTGGCTATAACTTTCAGGCCGGAGTCAACTGGCGCAGCTGGCTTGCGACGGGTTTCGACTTTGACTACGTCACCGGGCACAGCTCGCTGACGCCGAGCATGCTCAAGCCGTCCCTGGCCGCGGAGATCAATGGTGAAATCGCCGCGCTGGAGGCTGCGCAGCAACTGCCGCCGGGATACATGCTGGCCGTTCCTACTGACTCCACCACGCAGACCTTTGCGGCCGGACCGCAGTTTTCCTACCGTCGCTGGAGCTTCGTCACGCTCTTTGTACGACCGTCGCTCGGCGCCGTGCACCAGACCGCGACGCCACACCCGAATCCCGCCGATCCCTTTGCTGTCGCGGTCACGGCGATGCTGGCGCCTTCCGGCAAAAAGGTGGATTGGCAGGGCTTCTACGGCTTTGGCGGCGGCATCGACTGGAACCTCACCCGGCACGTCGCGCTCCGTACCCAGATGGATCTGGTCTACTGGCACCTTTTCAACGATCTGCTGGATGGCAATTGGACGGTGCAATATGCATTCGGCCCGACGGTGCATTTCGGTGGCAATATCCTCGCCCGGCACCGGTAACAGCTTGGCACGGGCTCAAGCCGATCCCCCGGTTCGATTCTCGGGGGCGTAAACCCTTGAGCGGGCATCGCTCTGCGAGGACTCGGGCGAATTTCGATTTCCAGCAATCAGTCTCGCCCGCTGACAGGTCGGGATATTTCTGGCTGTGCCAGTGCCCGCCACGCTGTCGGCGCGGAGGCGAGGCCGCGCGTCTTATCGGACTAAATCATATGGATATAATGAATTGAATCGTCATTAATCGTATTCATCGCCACAGCCTCTGCGGCGGTCCAGAACACATTTTGCCGGAATCTGTCCGTCAACTGATCCACAGCGCGAACCCCCAGGAGACTCCTCATGTCTGCGCAGCTCCCGCTTCGTCTCTTGCGCATTCTTCGACTGGCAAAACTGGTGCTGGTTCTGTTGCTGCTGATGACAGCGACCTTCGTGCAGGCCCAGGAAGCGTCGAGCGTAATCGGCACCGTGGCGGATGCCTCGGGTGCGGCTATCTCCGGTGCTCATATCACCGTCCAGAACCTCGGTACAGGAGCCAGGCGCACCACGGTTTCCGGTCGTGAGGGCCAATATGAAGTCCTTTCGCTGTCTGCCGGACGCTACCGCATCCTCGCCCGCAAGCATGGCTTCGCGCGGGAAGTTCGCACCGGCATCCATCTCGCCGTCGGCCAGTCCGCCACGGCGAATCTCATCCTGCACATCGGCAGCGTTCGCCAGCAGGTCACTGTTCACGCCGACGCATCCCGCATCAGCCTCACCACCTCTGACATCTCCGGCCTCGTCGGCCAGCGCCAGGTCCGCAACCTGCCGCTCAACGGACGCAGTTATGACGAACTCATGACGCTCGACCCGGGCATCGTCAACTACACCTCGCAAAAGACCGGCGGGATCGGCGTCTCCAACTCCACCGTCGGCAACAACTTTGCCGTCTCCGGCAATCGTCCGCAACAGAACCTCTATCTCCTGAATGGCATCGAGTTCACCGGCGCTGCCGAGGTGAACATGCAACCCGGCGGGGTCAGCGAGGAACTCCTCGGCGTGGACGCTGTTCGCGAATTCAATGTCCTCCGCGATAATTACGGGGCCGAGTACGGCAAGCGTCCCGGTGCGCAGGTCCTGATCGTCACCCAGAGCGGTACCAACCACTTCCACGGCAGCGTCTATGAGTTTCTCCGCAACAACGTCCTTGACGCGCCCAATTACTTTGACAGAGGCTCCGCGCCGCCATTCCAGCGCAACCAGTTCGGCGCGGCGCTCGGCGGACCGCTCCAGCGCAACAGGACCTTCCTTTTCGGCAATTACGAGGGTTTCCGCCAGCACCTGCACCAGACCGGCGTCGATCTTGTCCCTGATGCCAACGCGCGTCTTGGCCTGCTCCCGTGCAGGCTCGTCAGCCCCACGCCCAATCCGTGCCCGGCGTCCGGCCTCGTCCGTGTCGGCATCGCTCCCGGCGTCGCACCGCTGCTCCATCTGTGGCCCATGCCCAGCCCCGGCGCGCCGGACTTTGGCGGTATCTCCGAGGCCTTCAACAGTCCGCTACAAATCATCCAGGACGACTTCGGCACCGCCCGCCTGGACCGCATCTTTTCCGCTCGCGACACGTTCAGCGGCGTTTACACCATCGATGCCAGCTCCGACCTCACGCCCACCAGCACCAACCTCTACAGCACTGACCTTGAAAACCTTACCGAACACGTTGCCAGCCTCGAAGAGACCCACATTTTCTCACCCTCGCTGCTCAACGTTGTCCGCATCGGCTTCTCGCGCGCCTATTACTACTACACCGGCGAGCCCACTCCCGGAACACCCGCCGCGAGCGTCCCCGGCTTTGTCGCTGATCACGCCGTTGGACAAGTCGTGGTCGGAGGCAGCGCAGCGGCCAATCCCGCTGCGCAAATCAGCCTCGCCGGGAGCAACGTTGGCACCAACCTCCATATCGCACGCAATCTCTTCACTTACAAGGACCGCCTCACTCTTACCCGCGGCCGCCAAAATATCTCCGCCGGTGTGTGGGTTGAGCCATTGCAGTCCAATGAGGATCTGGCCCTTCTGCAAGCCGGCCAGGCCACTTTTGCCGGGCTTCAACAATTTTTAGAGGGAACCATCGCGAACCTGGGCTACGATCCCGCGCCCACTGAGATGAACTGGCGCATGCTCATGGGCGCCTGGTATGTGCAAGACGTCGTCCGCTTTACGCCGCGCCTCACGTTATCGCTTGGCTTCCGCGACGGCTTCACCAACGGCTGGAACGAAGCCCATAATCGCGCCGCCAACTTCGTCTTCCAGAACGGCGTCATCCAGACGCAGCCCCGCATCGGTCACTCGATATTTACTGTCAATCATGCGAAATTCCTGCCGCAGCCCCGCATCGGTCTCGCGTGGCAGCCCGTCGCGCACACTGTCATTCACGCCGGCTTCGGCATGTACTACGACATGCAGGACGCCCTCGGCTACCGCATGGACCAGAACGCGCCCTTCAATCCCACCTATCATGTCCTCCATTTGCCGGTGGCCAGTCTCCCCGTGTCGGCAGGCACGCTTCCGGCCAGCGCAAAGATCGCTCCCGCCGGCGTCCAGCCCAACATGAAGACCCCAACCCTGGTCTCGTGGTCGCTCCGTGTCGATCGCCAGCTCACGCCGAATACCTACTTCTCCGTGGGCTATATCGGCTCGCACGGCTATCACGAGATGCTCAGTCTCGACGACAACGAACCGACGCCCGCGGTCTGCCCCTCGGCATCCTGCCCGGCCGCATATCCTGCCAGTTTCCCCACGCCGCTTGCCGGCTCAGCCGTTCCAGACGGTGCGAGCTACATTCCCGCCGGAACGCCACTCGCCAACCCCAATCTGGGTGCGGCATGGGCATGGTTCTCGCTGGGGAGCAGCTCCTACAATGCGCTCCAGCTAGACTTCCATCACCGTCCCACCCACGGTCTCCTGCTTCGCGGCGTCTATACCTGGTCCAAGGCTCTGGACGATGGCGACTCCCTCAACGCCACGGCCTCCGGAAACGCTCCCGGCCTTGTCTCGAATCCCTTTGACATTCGCGCCGACTGGGGGCCCGCCACCTATGATGTCCGCAACGTGGCTACCGCCGACACGCTCTATCAGTTGCCCTTGGGCCATGGTCAGCGGTATCTGGCGCATCTCCGGGGTTTTGCCAACGCCCTTGCCTCCGGCTGGACGGCCACCTCCATCGTTACCCTCCAGTCCGGTTTTCCATTTACACCCGAACTCAGCTACAACCCTTCCAACAATGGCGATGCCACCAATCCGGTTCGTCCCTTCGTCAACCCTGTCTTCCATGGCCGGGTCATCACCGGTAGACCCAGCCAATGGTTCCATCCGGCGGCCTTCCTCGCTCCGCCGCCCGGCAGCGGCTTTTACGGTAATCTCGGCCGGGACTCGCTCAGCGGCCCCAGCCTCGCCACCTGGGATTTCTCCACCCTCAAGGACACAGCTCTCCGCGGTCGCCTCCACCTCCAGTTCCGGGTGGAAATCTTCAATCTGCTCAACCGCGCCAACTTCAACACGCCGAATCTGGTTGTCTTTACCCCCTCTGGCCTGTCGCCCACTGCCGGAGTCATCACCAGCACCTCCACCACGGCACGACAGGTGCAGTTCGGCGCCAAATTGCTCTGGTAAACAGGCCCTGTCATGCCACCGCGAATTGCCATTGTCAGGTGTGCCGAAGGGAGAACTCGTTTGAATCTTTGTCCCTGCAGCGGTAATCTATAAGAGCGAACAGGTTCATCCAGCGTGTCAGTACTTGGCGCGGAGGTGGAGTGGGCGAGAGCCCACTTTTTATTTGCTGCAATGTTATGCCCTTTGATCTCGATCAGATTCGCTCGGCGGCTCAGCGCGTCGCCACTTCGCATGGCCTCGATGTCGTCGATATCGAGTTCCAGGGCGGAGCGAAGCACCGTCTGCTGCGCATCTTTATCGAGAAGAATGCCGCTGGTCGCGCCAAACTGGCCGACAGGCTGAAGTCGGAAGGAGCAGTACCCGAGCCTCTGCCCGGCAGCGTGAATCCGGAACATCTGGCAGGCATTACGCATGAAGACTGCCAGGCTTTCAGCGCCGACTTTGGTGCGCTGCTCGATGTGGAAGACCTGATTCCAGGCACGGCGGAATACACGTTGGAAGTTTCATCTCCGGGCCTTGATCGGCGTTTGACGGGGCGGGCTGATTTCGAACGGTTTGCCGGCAGCCTGGTCAAGATTCGGACCTTTGAACCGGTCAACGGCAACCGGCACTGGCAGGGCAGGCTCACCAGGATCGAGGACAACATTCTCAGCCTGGACCTTACGGCAAGCAAGCAAGGCAAGGGAAAGCAGAAGAAGGCGGTCGAGGCGGCCATTCAGATCGATCTGGCCAACGTCGAAAAGGCGAACCTGGTTCCGGAATTGTAAGCATCTGTGACGCGCCGCGAGTGCGGCCCGTCACAGACAGCAACGCAGCAGTATCTGCTGAATGAATTGAGAGAAACGCATGGCAAGTCCTCTTTACCAAAGCATTGAAGCACTCAGCCGCGATAAAGGCATCGATCCCGAGATTGTCGTCAGCGCGGTCGAAGACGCGATCGCCCTGGCAACCCGCAAGTCCTACAAGACGCAGGAAAACATGCGCGCCGAGCTGGATCGCGAGACCGGCGAAATTCGCGCCTATATCTACAAGTCCGTGGTCGCCACAGCCGAGGAAATTGACGATCCCCTCAATCAGATCACACTTGAGGAAGCGCGCCAGCTGGCGCCCGGCGTAGAGGTCGGCGGTGAAATTCGTTTTTACAAGCCCACGGATGTGCTCGGGCGTATCGCCGCGCAGATGGCCAAGCAGGTCATCTTCCAGAAGGTGCGGGAAGCCGAGCGCGACACGGTATTCAACGAGTACGCGCATCGCATCGGCGAAGTTCTTACGGCGACCGTGAAGCGTGTCGAAATGCAGGACGTCATCTTCGACCTCGGCAAGGCCGAGGCTCGCATGCCGCGCCGCGAGCAGTCGCGTCTCGAGCAGTTTGCCGTCGGCGAGCGCGTCCGCGTTGTGCTGCTGCGCGTCGATCGCGCCGCCAAAGGTCCACAGGTCATTGTTTCGCGCGCCGCGCCGGAACTCGTGCAGAGCCTGTTTCAGGGCGAGGTCCCTGAAATTTATGACGGCACGGTTTCGATCCGCGCCATCGCCCGTGAAGCCGGTGAGCGCACCAAGATCGCCGTCATGTCGCGCGACAAGGATGTCGACCCCGTCGGCGCCTGCGTCGGCATGAAGGGCATGCGCGTGCAGTCCATCATTCGTGAACTGCGCGGCGAAAAAATTGACATCATCGAGTACAGCGACGAGATCACCACCTTTGCCGAGCGTGCACTGCAGCCGGCCAAGGTCAGTCGCGTCAGCATCACCGATCTTGCCGAAAAGCAGCTTGAGGTCATCGTCGATGACACCCAGCTTTCGTTGGCGATCGGCAAGAAGGGGCAGAATGTCCGCCTTGCAGCCAAGCTGCTCGGCTGGAAGATCGACATCAAGAGCGAAGAAGAGAAGCGGCAGGAGCTTGAACAGCAGATGACCGGTTTCTCTGGTACGGCGACTGCTATCGAGGAAGTCAAGGAACTCGGCGAGCCCATCATTCAGAAGCTTGTCTCGGCCGGTGTTACCAGTGTCGAGGCGCTTGCGGATATGACTCCCGAGCAGCTGGAAGAAATTCCGGGTATTGGCGAGAAGACGCTCGAGAAGATCAGCGTTGCGGTCCGCCACTATTTTGGGCAATACGAGCCCGGCGAGGAGCCCCCGGCACCCGCGCCTGCTGAGCGCGCCACGGAGGATGTCGCGCAGCTGGAAGCGCAGGCCGACGCGCAGGCTGCTGAAGAAATCGCGGCGCTCCAGCAGGATTTCACGCAGGCCGGCCAGGAATTCGAGCCCGAGGATAGCTCCGGCGTCATCCATAACGAAATCGCCGAGGAGGCGATCGCCGCATTCACCGAGTCCGGCTCCGCGATGGATGCCGATGGCGCTGAGCCGATGTCTGCCGGCGCCGAGGATACGAGCCGCACCATCGCCCGGCACCAGCGGCATGCCAAGGGTGTGGCTGCCGGCGAAGTGGAAGAAGAAGCATTTGCCGATACGGCAGAGACAGAGACGGAAGGGGGAAAGGGTGCGTAATGCGCCCGTTCCCGTTGCAGAGCTGCATGGGTATCTCTGAGATGAGCGAGCAATTCGTCGCAAATCCGGGGATAATAGACAAAGGCAATCCCGCGTTCGAGAGGTTATCTATGACGTTCTGAGTGCGTGGGCTAAGCTGCGGAAGACTAAGGGGCGGATGAGTAAAGTTCGAATCAACGATCTAGCGCGTGAACTGGAAGTAAAGAGTAGAGCCATTCTGGATGCGCTGAAAGAATGCGGAGTAACCGAGAAAAAGACGCACTCCAGCTCCATTGAGCTGGACGAGGCGGAGCGTGTGCGCGCCTATATCCGGCGCGGCGGCCGCGGAGCTTCACAGACGGCGGCGCAGCGGCAGGAAGAGCCGAAGCCGAAAATTGACTGGTCGCGTGTTTCCAAGCCTGGAGACGTGTTGAAAGCCATACAGGAGCGCAAGGAGCAGGAGTCGGTTGTGGCGCGAGCTGCGCACCCCGCCTCACCCTCCACCCCGGCAGCAGCCAGGCCCGTAGTCGCTCGCCCGCCTGCTCCGCCACGTTCGACAGCACCCGGGGCTTCCAGAGCTTCGGCTTCGGCCGCTGCACCGCAGAAGCCGGCTCCGCGCCGCATTGTTCCCCAGCCTCGCCAGGCACCCAACGTCATTGCTCCGCCCCCGGTCAAGCCGGCGATCGCTTCAAAGCCGCCAGTGCGGGCAGTAGTGGCTGCTCCTCCGCCACTGCAGCCGCCTGCGCAGCAGGAGCCCAGGTCACCCCTCGGCGGCGCTCCGGAAACCCCAGTCCCCATTAAGTCGCCAGCCGTTCCGGCTGCTGCTCCAGCGCCCGCTCCGCCGGTGGCGGAAAAGCCGTCCGCGCCAGTTCCTGTTGCCGCTGCTTCTGCCGCGCCCCAGTTGCCCGCAGCACCAGTTGCACCTTTAGCTCCCGTAGAACCTGAAGCTGCGCCGGTGGCAGTGGAGGAAGCGCCAAAGCCTGCTGCCCCTGCGGCTCCAGCTGCGCCTCAGCGCCGCGTCATTATGCCGCAAACTGGACCGCGTCCGGTCTACACGGCGCCGCCTCGTGCGGCCGCGGCGCCCCCGGCTTCCAGTCCTGGCGGCATTCAGCGCGGCAAACCCATTTTCGATCGCCGTCCGGGTGGCCCCGGCCAGCGCCCGCAATCCGGCCCTGGCGGCCGACGCCCGATGCATCCCACTCGCAGCCAGCCCGGCGGCCCCGGCGGCCGTCCCGGTTTTGGTGGCCCACGTCCCGGCTTCGGCCAGCGTCCCGGCGGTGGATTCAACGGGCCGCGCCCGGGCATGGGTGCGGCTGGCCTTGTGCCGCCCCCCGGTGAAGCTCCGCGTGCGCAACGCCCCGGTGCGCCACGCCGCGGACGCAGCGATCAGTACCCGAAGACCAAAGAAGGCCCGATGAAGGGCTTTGCTCCGCCATCCCGTTTCGGCGGAGCGCAGGTTCCTGCCGAGCCCCTGCCCATCACGCGCACCATCACCGTGACAGAGGGCATCAGCGTCAAGGATCTGGCTGAAAAACTCGGCGTTCGCGGCAAAGATCTCATCGCAACGCTGCTCATGCGTGGCGTCATGGTCACCGTCAACCAGTCCCTCGATGCCGACCTCGTCAAGGATGTCGCCCGCCAGTTCGGCGCCGACACGCAGTTCATCAGCTTCGAAGACGAGTTGGCCAACGAAGCGCTTGAGAGCATGCTCGCGCAGGAGAATCCTGACGAGCTCGAACTCACGCGTCCTCCGGTTGTCACAGTCATGGGCCACGTCGACCACGGCAAGACTTCGCTGCTCGACGCCATTCGCGAAACCGACGTAGCCGGCGGAGAGGCCGGTGGCATCACCCAGCACATCGGCGCTTACAAGGTGCGCATCGGCAAGCCCGATTCGCCCGCCTTCGGCCGCGAAATCGTCTTCCTCGATACGCCTGGCCACGAAGCCTTTACTCGCATGCGTGCCCGCGGCGCCAAGGTCACTGACATTGTCGTCGTGGTGGTCGCTGCCGATGACGGCGTCATGCCGCAGACCGTGGAAGCCATTGATCACGCCAAGGCTGCGGGCGTGCCCATCATCGTGGCCGTGAACAAGATCGACAAGCCCGATGCCCAGCCCGACCGCGTCAAGAAACAGCTCGGCGATCGCGGCCTCGTGCCGGAAGCCTGGGGCGGCAATACCGTCTTCGTGGACGTCTCGGCCAAACAGCGGCTCAATCTCGATCTGCTGCTCGAAATGATCTGCCTGGTCGCCGACCTCGGCAACCTCAAGGCTCAACCCGGACGCTCCGCCGTCGGCACCGTCATCGAGGCCAAGCTCGATCGCGGCCGCGGCGCCGTGGCCACCGTGCTCGTCCAGAACGGTACCCTCCGCGCGCAGGACAGCTTCATTGTCGGCAATACCTTTGGCAAGATCCGCGCCATGTTTGACGATCGCGGACGCACCATCGAGGAAGCAGGCCCATCCACCCCGGTCGAAATTCTCGGCCTCGAAAGCATGCCTGATGCCGGCGATACCTTCCTGGTGGTCGCCGACCGCGACAAGGCCAAGGGCATCGCTCAGTACCGGAAGATGAAGGAGCGCGAAGCCCAGCTTGCCAAGTCGTCCCGCGTCTCGCTCGAAGGCCTGGCCGAGCAGATCAAGCAGGCCGGCGTCAAAGAGCTTCCGCTCATCCTCAAGGGCGACGTCACCGGTTCGGTCGAAGTCCTCGCCGACTCGCTTCAGAAGATGTCCACCGAAAAGGTGCGCATCAAGGTCATCCGGTCCGGCGTCGGCGCCATCACTGAGAGTGATGTGCTCCTCGCCTCCGCATCAAACGCCATTATCATTGGCTTCAATGTGCGGCCGGAGCGCAAAGCTGCCGACCTTGCCGAGCAGGAGAACGTCGAGATCCGCCTGCACTCTATCATTTACGAGCTGCAGGACGAGATTCACAAGGCCATGCTCGGTCTCCTCGAACCCGTCTTCAAGGAGAACTACCTGGGCCGCGCAGAAGTCCTCAACGTCTTCCGCATTCCCAAGGTGGGTACGATCGCCGGCTGCCGCGTTACCGATGGTGTTCTCCGGCGCGACGCGGACATTCGCCTCATGCGCGACGGCGAGCAGGTCTTCAAGGGCAAGCTGACTTCGCTCAAGCGATTCAAAGATGACGTGAAGGAGGTTACCAACGGCATGGAGTGCGGCGTCGGGCTCAACACCGTCGACATCCAGGTCGGCGATACCGTTGAAGCCTTCGTCACCGAGCGCGTCGCCGCCGAACTCACGGCACGCTAACCGCAATCTTCTGGAAACACTAGGCCCCGGTCACGCACCGGGGCCTTTGCTATTTTGCCATTGGCTCTGAGGGGTCGACACAAAGGAAATTTCAACAGAATCAAGAGCTTAAAAGGAACTTGAGAGCTTCGCCTGAAAGACTGTGGGGGGGTGGTTGCCCGCATAGAAAATCAGGAGGACGACAATGACAATTCCAACCACTGTTCCCCACCCTGACAGGGCATAATTCCGAGATCGAGGCAATTCCTTTTCTGGAGCAGCGATGGCAGGGATGCTCTCACTTCGATCGAGCTGACGCAAGTCGCCCACAAGTCCATGATGAATCAACGCTCTCTCCAATCATTTTCCGGGTGCGTTGATCGTCAGCTGAATCAAGAAGAGTCAGTGCGATAATTTGCCTCTTCAGGCAACCCGGAAAATGCCGAAAAATGCCATAAAAACGACCCTCCACGATATACTTACAGGGTGACCGTACACACTGATTCGCTCTCCTCCAGCGCCGTCCGCGATAATGCTCAGGAACGCAAAGTGCTCCTGCTAAAGCCCCGTGGTTTCTGCGCGGGCGTCGTCCGCGCCATTGATATCGTACGAATCGCGCTCGAAACCTTCGGTGCGCCCATCTACGTGCGCAAGGAGATCGTTCACAATCGTTTTGTGGTCAACGAACTGGCGGAAAAAGGCGCCATCTTCGTCGAAGACATCGATCAGGTGCCCCAGGGCAGCCGCGTCATCTACAGCGCACATGGCGTTTCTCCGGCTGTGCGCCAGCAGTCCAAGGACCGCAAGCTGCGGGTCATTGACGCCACCTGCCCGCTCGTCACCAAGGTGCATGTGGAGGCAGTCAAGTTTGCCAGGCAGGGCTATTCGCTGATCCTCATCGGTCATCGCGACCACGACGAAATTGAAGGCACGCTCGGCGAAGCGCCCGATGCCACCACCGTCGTTTCCAGCGCTGCTGAGGTGGCTGCGCTCGAAATTCCCGACCCAGACCGCGTCGCCTACCTCACGCAGACCACGCTTTCGCTCGACGAAGCTCGCGACATCATCGACGCGCTCAAGCACAAGTTCCCCAACATCGTCGGGCCGCACTCGCAGGATATTTGCTACGCCACGGAAAATCGTCAGGTCGCCGTCAAGAATGTAGCCCATTCGGCGGACCTGGTTCTGGTGGTAGGCTCCAACAACAGCTCGAATTCCAATCGCCTCGTCGAAGTCTCGCGCAATCTCGGGACGAAGGGCTTTTTAATCGACAACTCAAAGGCGATCGATCTCGCCTGGCTGCAAGACGTCTCCACAGTCGCTGTCACGGCCGGTGCTTCAGCGCCGGAAGTGCTCGTCGAAGACGTAATTGCCTTCCTGCGCTCCAAGGGCTTCGGTCAGGTGGAAGAAGTAGAAGTGATGCCGGAGAACGTCCGGTTTGGTCTGCCACCGGAAATCGTGCAGGCGATCCAGGCGGCTCCATCGGCTCCCGCGGCGGTCTAACGCAGTTTCAGACTTCTTTCGGAAGGCACCCAGGGAAGCATGAGTACTTCACAGACGGCAAAAGACGGTGGGCAGGGCACACCAACCGCCGGAACTGCCCCTAGTTCCTCTAAGTTAAAATTCGGCCGCCTCGATGCGGCGCTGCAGGACGTCAAGGCTGCGATTGAACGCGCCAGGAATCACCTCTTCTCGCTCCAGGATGCAGAGGGCTGGTGGTGCGGCGAACTCGAAGCCGACGCCATGCTTGAGGCTGACTATATCTTTCTCCACACCCTCCTTGGCACCGGGGACGCAGGCAAGCTGCGCCGGGCCATGACCGAGATTCTGCGCTACCAGAACGAAGACGGCAGCTGGAGCCTCTATCCCGGCGGCCCCGGCAACATCAGTCTTTCGGTCAAATGCTACTTTGCCGGAAAGCTCATGGGCATGAGCGCCGACGATCCCATTCTCGCGAAGGCGCGGGAGTGGATCCTGGCCCATGGCGGCGTCACCGAGTGCAATACTTTCACCAAGATTTACCTCTGCGCGCTCGGCCAGTACGAATACGACGCTGTCCCGGCCATCCCGCCGGAGATCGTGCTCTTTCCAAACTGGTTTTACTTCAACATTTACGAGATATCCTCCTGGTCCCGCGCCATCCTCGTGCCGCTTTCCATCGCCTACGCGAAGAAGCCGTTCAAAAAGATCGCGCCGGAGCAGGGGATTGACGAGCTCTTCGTGGGGGGCCGCAAAAATGCCAATCTGCACCTCCGCTGGAACCGCAAAAAGCTGATCAGCTGGCGCAATTTCTTCCTTGCCCTCGACCGCATCACCCATTGGTTCGAGCGCGTGCACATTCGCCCGCTGCGCTCCATCGCTCTCAGGAAAGCAGAGAAGTGGATGCTCGCGCGCTTTGAGATGAGCGACGGCCTCGGCGCCATTTACCCGGCCATGCTCAACGCCATCATCGCGCTGCGCTGCCTCGGCTACTCGCTCGACGATCCGCAGATGCTGCGCGCTATGGACGAGTTCGAGCGCCTCGGCATCGATGTGCCCAATGGCAACGAGCATTGCGCCGAGCCAACCTTCCGCATGCAGCCCTGCGTCTCCCCTGTATGGGATACCGCCCAGGCCGTCTTTGCCCTCGGGGAGGCCGGTGTGGACCGCAACGATCCGCGCATGCTCAAGGCGGCTGACTGGCTGCTCTCCAAGGAAGTACGCCACAAGGGCGACTGGGCCGTCAAGAATCGAAAGGCGCAGCCCGGCGGCTGGTACTTTGAGTTCAACAACGAGTTCTACCCCGACGTGGACGACACCGGCCAGGTGCTGCTCGCCCTCAATAAGGTCGACAATCCGCGCGAGCGGTATCAGTACGACGTCTGCCAGCGCGCCATCGACTGGATCTTCTCCATGCAATGCCGCAACGGCGGCTGGGCCAGCTTCGACAAAGACAACACGAAGATGATCTTCGAGTACATCCCGTTTGCGGACCACAACGCGATGCTCGATCCGCCGACCGTCGACATTACCGGACGCATTCTTGAGACCCTGGCCACCTACGGCTACACGCGCAAGGACAAGCGAGTCGAGAAGGCCATCAAGTTCATCTACAGCGAGCAGGAGTCCGACGGAAGCTGGTTTGGCCGCTGGGGCGTGAACTATATCTACGGCACGTTCCTGGTTCTGCGCGGCCTTGAGGCCATGGGTGTCTGGAACCATGAGCCGCAAATCCAGCAGGCCGCTGAGTGGATCCGTTCCGTGCAGAATGCCGACGGCGGCTGGGGCGAAAGCTGCGGCAGCTATGATGACCCAACCACCCGCGGCGTGGGACCCAGCACGCCCTCGCAGACTGCATGGGCTATTCTTGGCCTGCTCTCGGCCGGCGACACACGCAGCGATTCGGTCGCCAAGGGCATCAAATGGTTACTGAGCCACCAGTTGCCCAGCGGCGGATGGGATGAGAGCACGGGCAGCAATATCACGCGCCAGGCCCTGTACACCGGCACCGGTTTCCCGCGTGTCTTTTACCTGGCGTATTACCTTTATCGAGACTATTTCCCGCTCCTGGCCCTTACCAACTATGAAAAGGCCATGGAGCGTGCAGAGTAAGCCGGCGGAGGATCTATCTAACCATGGCCGTACCCGTTTCGCAGTCGTGGACAGTAGCGACATACGTGATCAAACAGAAGCTCAAGGGCCGCAAGCGCTTTCCGCTGGTCATCATGCTGGAACCCCTGTTCCGCTGCAACCTGGCCTGCGCCGGCTGCGGCAAAATCCAGTACCCGGCGCACATCCTCAAGCAGGAGCTCACCCCTGACGAGTGCTTCCGCGCCGTCGAAGAAGCCGGCACGCCGATGGTCTCCATCCCGGGCGGAGAACCGCTCCTGCACTCCCAGATCGACAAGATCGTCGAGGGCCTCGTCGCGCGCAAGAAGTACGTCTACATGTGCACCAATGCACTGCTGCTCAAGGAGAAGCTGCACCTCTTCAAGCCCAGCAAGTATCTCTCGTTCTCCGTGCATCTCGACGGCCAGCGCGACCACCACGATTTCTCTGTTTGCCGTGAAGGCGGATACGACGCCGCCATTGAGGGCATCAAGGCCGCCGTTGCCGCCGGTTTCCGCGTCACCACCAACACCACGCTCTTTGACGGTGCCGACCCCAACTCCGTCCGGGCGTTTTTTGACGAGCTGATGGAAGTCGGTGTGGAAGGCATGATGGTCGCTCCCGGCTATACCTACGAGAAAGCCCCTGATCAGAAGCATTTTCTGGGCCGCGCCCGTTCGCGCCGCCTCTTCCGCGCCATCCTGTCCAATCGCCGCAAGACCTGGAAGTTCAATGCCTCGCCCATGTACATGGAATTCCTCATGGGCAAGCGCGAATTCTCATGCACTCCCTGGGGTATGCCGGCCTTCAGCATCTTCGGTTGGCAGAAGCCCTGCTACCTGCTGCAGGACGGCTACGCAGATACCTTCCAGGAACTCATCGACACGACCGACTGGTCCAGCTACGGCACCGAATCCGGCAATCCGAAGTGCGCCAATTGCATGGTTCACTCCGGTTACGAAGCCTCCGGTGTCTACTACTCGCTCGGCTCCATCCGCGGCCTGCTCGACACTGCCATGGCGATGTTCTTCAATACATATGAAGACAAGGGCGCGCTCGACCTGCTCAACGAGCCTGTAACCCCGATCCACAGCCACAATCCACTGGTCCAGATCCAGACGGCCGAGCCCCAGCCCGAGGTGACAGCATGACCCCCGAGTCCACCATCGCCACCGCCATCCAGCAGCCCGATGCGCAGGAAGTCGCCCAGGGCCGCGACCGCGAAAATCTCGAAGGCTGGATCCCCGCTCTTGCCAGCGACGACGAAATCCGTCATGCGCTCGAAAAGGCCTTTGACTACCGCGGCGACGTCACGATCACCCTCAAGGACGGCACCAGCGTCAGCGGCTACATCTTCGACCGCCGCCACGGCGCCACGCTTGCTGACTCCGCCGTCCGCATCATCCCGGCCAACGAGCGCACCAAGCTCGCAATCCCCTACGCGGAGATCGCCGCCCTTCAGTTCACTGGCCGCGATACCGCCGCCGGAAAAAGCTTCGAAGCCTGGGTTCGCAAATACTGGGAGAAGAAAGCGCATGGCGCAAAAGACATCAGCCTGCATCCGGAAAAGCTCGACTGAGCGGCTCTCGAAGATTCCGCGCAACAAGGCAAAAGGCATGGCGTGCGCCATGCCTTTTTCATGTCCCCGTGACTTTACCTGGCGAGTTCAGGCCATCTCTTTCTTGTGTTCGCCGGCTTGCACCGATTCCGGCCCTCTGCGCCCGTGCAGCCGTATCACGTCCTCCGGCAGGCATACGTGCTTCGCTTCTGCGTTGTCCAAACCAGGCTCAAGCGTTGCACTGCCTACGGTTCTGAAGCATTGCAGGCAGATGCTTTCAAACCTGTTGTCGTCCGTCAGACGATGCGCAAATCGTGCTTTGCCAGCCGTGCCCATGCTTCAGCCCTTGCCCATCCACAAGCATCAATGTGCCCGCATCGTAGCACGGTATGGCTGGCGCTGGACGTGTTTTTCATCCGTTTCGGCAAAAATTCACCGAGCACGATCTTCATCGCCCGAAAAGCACTTGTTATCGCTGCGTAATTTTTCCGGCAGTGCCAGTAGCTTCGCTGCTACGAGTCCAGAATATGCAGATCCTTACCCGGCTTGAAGCGCACCGCACGGCCCGGTGCAATCGAAACCTCGGTTCCAGTGCGCGGGTTTCGCCCAATCCCGGTCTTGCGTGGCCGCACGTTGAATACTCCGAAACCGCGCAGCTCAATCCGCTGTCCCTCGGCCAGTGCATGCTTCAGGCTCTCAAAGACCGTATCCACGGCATGCTCGGCCTTGTTGCGCGGCAGGCCGGTACGTTCAATCACATGATGAATAATGTCCTGCTTGATCAATGCAGCACCTCGAGGGTTCTAATCTCCGCCTGACTCGATGCTATCGCGTGTGTCAAGAAAACTGAAGGTCCTGCGCAGGAAAGCTGGGGTCACCGGTAACAAAATGGATTCCACTTCCGTTGCGCTCGGACTCATTCCCTGAAACACGCCCTGGAAATATTCCACAGCATTGTCAAGGCGTTGTCACTCCCGTAAGATGCAGCTTTTAGGCCATTTTCTATTCATCGGCCGCATTTTTTGCGGCGCCGGGAGCAGTATGTCTATCCAGAATGATCGTTGGATTCGTGAGCAGGCCCTCCAGGGCATGATCGAGCCGTTCAGTGAAAAGCAGGTTCGCGAGGGCGTCATCTCCTACGGCCTGTCTTCCTACGGCTATGACCTTCGTGTCTCAAACGAGTTCAAAATCTTTACCAACGTCAACAGCGCCATCATCGATCCCAAGAACTTCGATGAGCGCTCCTTCGTCTCCGTCGAGGCCGATTCTGTCATCGTTCCGCCCAACAGTTTTGCTCTCGCTCGCTCGATTGAGTACTTTCGTATCCCGCGCAACGTGCTCACTATCTGCGTTGGTAAGTCGACTTATGCCCGTTGCGGCATCATCGTCAACGTTACTCCCTTCGAGCCGGAGTGGGAAGGTTATGTAACTTTGGAAATTTCGAACACCACTCCGCTACCTGCGCGCGTCTATGCCAATGAGGGTCTCTGCCAGATACTTTTCTTCCGGGGCGACGAACCTTGTGAAATCAGTTACGCTGATAGGAAAGGGAAGTATCAGAAGCAGCAGGGCATTGTTTTGCCCAAGTTATAACCTCATATGAAATGCCTTTAAATCTGAAAAGCGGTGAAGTACTCACTGTCGGCCTCGTTAACTTTGAGCCGTTGCGTATCACAGGTCTGCGGTCCATTCTGGAAACGGAGCCGCAGATTGTTGTGCGCGTGGTGAAGATCAACGAGGTTCTGGCAGACAAATCCATTGGCCTCGTCCTGTTTGGCCTGCCCACGCCGCCTTCTTTTGGGCGGATGTCCTGCCTGCGTGTCGAACGACCCGACCTCAAGCTCATCGTCGTCGGCTCCCTTCGCGACGATGAGACCATCATCGACGCCATTGCCGTCGGCGCCAAGGGCTACGTGGAAGAAACGACTCAGCCTGAGCAACTCCTGCAGGCCATCGACATCGTCCTCAGCGGCTCCATCTGGGCGCCGCGCCGCGTGCTGTCTCTTTTTGTCGATCGCATGCTGCAGTTCTCCACCAAGCCGGTTCGCCGCCACAACAACCATTTCACCGAGCGCGAGCAGCAGGTCCTGCGCCTGCTGGTCGCCGCCCGCTCCAACCGCGAAATCGCAGAGACCCTCGGCATCGAAGAGCGCACCGTCAAGGCCTACATCAAGAAGCTGATGTCAAAAGTCGGCGTCGATAACCGTGTCGCGCTCTCGCTGCACGCCGCCTCATCGAATCTGGTGGACGAGTAAGCTCCGAGCCTCGGCGCTGCAGTGAGGCCCAAATCTTCCTGCTCAAATGGAGCTCAGTGCCGCTTGTGATGCCCACGGCTGGTCATCCTGTTCAGGAAAAACTCCTGCAGAACATTTACGGTAATGCGGCTAGCCGTGAAAATGCCAAATCCTTCAAATGTCGTACCAACTCCGCGATCTTCGTCCGGAAGATAAAGATTCGGCAAAGCTCCCGCTGCCAGATCCCCGCCGATGCCGGAATAGTTCATCTGTGTCTTCCCGTTGTCGCCGCGGCATAGGAACGCGCTTCTGATCGCATACATCAGCCGTGCCCGTTTTGTGCCCGTGCCTTTGTAGAAATACCGGGGATCCTGATGCAGAAGCGCCGGCAGCACAGCGCCGCCTACCATCACATCCGCAAAATCGCTCGCGTACTCGTCGCCCACGCGCTTGCCATAGCCCTCAACGCCGCCACCGTAATCGGGAGTTCCTCCTGCCTGGTATATCGCGGCAAGAAATGCTGCTCCTACAAAGGTCATGGGGTCGAGCGCATTTCTCAACGCCAGCTTATACTTCATGCCCGCGGACAGGGGAACGGTCTGCGGGTTATAGGTCACATAAAAATTTGGAAATACGTCCAACACTCGCTGCTGTTCTTCCTCGTGCATCTGTGCGGTCGCAATCAGCAATTCCGTCTTTGGCGCCATCCCCGCTGAGACTATTCCCCCTGAGGCTCGCAGGTGAACATCGTAGCCTGTCAATAAGTGGCCTGGCTGCAGCGTGATTGCATCGGAGGTCCACGGAACGCAACCGGAACACTCCACTGTCAGGCGATAGGGGCCGCCCGGCTTCAGGTCCTTGAGAGTGAATTTGCCTACCCTGTTGGTTGTCACTGTCTTTTGCCCTTCGGGCCCCAGCAATGTCACTCTCGCCCAGGGAACCACGTCGCCCTGCTCGTCTAACACCGTGCCGCTAATACCTGCGCCCAACTCGTCTGCCAGCAGCGAATGCGCCTGTGAATTAAGGGGAGCCTCCCTTTCGACAGCTCCCGCTTGGCTATACTCGAGTCCGGTGCACAGCAGCCAGGCCATCGCCGCAATAATCAATAAGAATCCACGATTGCGACGTTCGTTCGATTCGCAAACAAGAAGACGGGACCATCCCTGAGAACATCGCCGCGACAAGTTCATATCTTCCGCCCTGCGTAGCCAACATAGGAAAGATGCGCAATATTGTGAACACATCACAGGAATGTGTGAATTCTTTTGAAGCCTTGACGGTTGAGGTCGCCAAATTGAATTCATCCAATCATCAATTCTAGGAAGCAGTTGGATTAGCAGGCATGTCCGGGTACCGGTGGGAGGTTAAGGTGAGAGTTGCCGGGAGTTTTCAGGCATGCTGCTTGCGGGAGGGGAGCGGCTCCAGGAAGACTGTATCTCAAAGCCGCAACCTTCTGGTCAATTCGAACGGAAGGAAGTAACAACCCTGAAGATACGCCTGGGAGATGGCAAACTCGGAATTGCTCTAATTGTGGGTTTTTTCCCGTCTCGTCATCCTGTTCAGGAAGAACTCCTGCATGATTCCGACTGCAATATGGCCCGCCGTGGAGACGGCGAATCCCACAAAGACAGGTGTTACGCCGCGGTCGCTGGGCGGGTAATAGAGGTTCGAAATGGCACCGGCCGCCAGGTCGCCGCCCATGCTTGAGTAATTGATCTGCATCTTCCCGTTGTCGCCGGGGCATAGGAACGCACTCGCAATCGCATGCCTGAGCCGCGACCCCCGCGTGCCCGTCCCCTGGTAAAAGTACCTGGGGTCCTGGTGCAGCAGTGCCGGAAACACGGCTCCGCCCAGCATTAAATCCACAAATCCCGTAGTGTATTCGTTCCCAAAGCGCTTGGCATAACCCTCCATGCCGCCGCCATAGTCAGGAGTGGCCGCGGCCTGGTCGATCCCGGCCATGAATGCGGCTCCAAAGACTGTCACCGGGTCGGTCAGGGTTTTTAGGGCCAGTTTGTATTTCAATCCTGCGGAAAGCGGCACCGGATGCCGGCTGTAGGTGACGTAGAAGTTCGGAACCACGCCCAGCACCCGCTGATGCTCTTCTGCATGGACCTGCTCGGTCGCAATCTGTAATTCGGTCTTCGGCGTGACAATCACGGAGACCGTTCCACCTGAGAGCCGCAGGTGAATGTCGTCCCTCTCCAGAAACTGTCCCGGCCGCAGCGTGATGGCATCAGAGGCCCACGAAATGCAGCCGTGGCATTCCACTTTCAACCGGTAAGGCCCGCCCGGCCTCAGGTCGTTGAATGCAAATCCACCTTCTTCGCCCGTTGTCGCCGATCTCTTCCCGTCCGGCCCCGCCAGCGTCACCGTCGCCCCAGGAATCACGTCACCCTGGTCGTCCGTTACGGTACCGCTGATGCTCGCGTTCAACGGAGCTTGCGGCAGCGACTGGGCCCTGGCCGCAGACGGAGGCGCTCCGGTTACCTGGGCCTGCAAATGGCCACACGTCAGCCCGCAGGTCATCGCAAAGCCCAAGGCCAGCAGAGTCTTCCAGCGCCATCGTGGGCCGGGCTTAGGGAGCGGAAAACAGGGACTGCTGTCAAAGCACGCCCGGGCCAACATCTTTTCTTGAGTCATCTACGTTTTCAGTAAGTCTCAGTCCCTGTCGAGTTCTTCTCATTCAGCATCGCAGATGCCATCGAGGAAGAAGACGTGCATATGCGCAAAAAGTCGTACAAGCTGCCGTGAATTCTTGCAAAAATATTTTCCCGGCGTGGATGACCGGCATTCTCTTCGGCGGGACCTCGGCGAACCTGGCGGTCCTCCATGCAATGTGCCGGAAATTAGACCCTGAATTGGTATTCTGATCTTAGAGACGATGGAAGGCGGCCTTTCGCTGGGGCCGCTTTTTCATTTTTCTGAAGACCGGTATCCGGATCTACGATTTGTTGATTTTAAAGGACTTGCTGGACTAATTATTCTGCAAGCTCCATTAAATCAACATTTTATGGGACGTCAGTGTGAGTTTTCAAACTGCAGTCTTCGCATTTCGGGAAACATGGCATCTGCAGACCTCGGCACCAACGCCCATTTTGCCTGTGCGGCCGGAGCCTGACTCGCTCCATGGGAACCTGCTCAACAAAATCAATACTTTGCCCGCAAAAACACCTGGGGTTTACAAATCAATAACGGGTACTCGATCTCATAGAATCAGCAGCTTACCCGCAAAAACAGTTGGGGTCGTCAAAAGTTCTTAACTGTAGTTCGATTCGTTGATTCCAAAAAGACTTGCAACCCATACCCCTACAGTCGAAGCCGTCCCATCAACCCGCAAGCCACTGTGCCGGGCGGAGATCCCGTTTGTGCTTCGTCGATACCATCACCGCGTACAAGGCCGTTTGGCCGCGCACGCAGAGGAGAAACCCACCATGTCATTGGAGATTGAATTTCTCACGCACGCCGTCGTCGCCGCTCGTCAGGGAGGTCACATTTTCCCCGAGATGGCTGCCTGCGAGGCTGCGCTTGAATCCGGCTGGGGGCGGTCGCTGCTGGCTCGCGAGGCCAACAACTTGTTCGGTCAGAAGCAGGATAGCGGCTGCACCGAAGGTATTGGCACGCTTGCGCTACCCACCCGCGAGTATTTCCACGGCCGCTGGGTGACCGTCGACGCCGGCTGGGTGAAATTTCCCGACTGGGCTGCCGCCTTTGCCGGGCGCATGGAGATCCTGCGCGCCCTCAGCGTGGAGTTTCCTGACTACGCCCACGCGCTCCAGGCGCCAACTCCCGAGCAATTCGTCCAGCTCGTGTCCGAGCGCTGGTCAACTGACCCGGAACGCGCCCGCAAGGTCTTGTTGATTTATGACGAGCACAAGGAACTTCTGGCCCGTTTGGCAGCGCCTCCGGCGCCCGGCGCTATCGCGTCGTTGCAAGGCGCCGCAGTCGCGTGAGCGGAACCGCGCAGGTCGACTCGGCCGACCCCTTCCACTACCGCGCCGCCTCCAGCACTTTACCGACCATGACCAGCGCGGGTGCCGGCAGGGCTGAGTGCGCTGGAAGCTCGGCGACCGTGAGGCGAATCACCTGCTGGCCCGGCAGACTGCACTGCGAAATCACCGCGCAGGGAGTATCTGCGGCCACGCCACCCTCGGTTAAATCGCTTGCCAGTCCTGCGTAGTCGGAGCCCGGCATGTAAATCGCCAGCGTTGCCTCGGCAAATCCGCCGGGCAGCGCCAGCGAGCGGTCATTCCCTGTCCCGGAGCCGGCCCGATGCCCGGAAAGCATCACTACCGCTGCCGAGGTATCCCGTGCCGTCAACGGACATGCCAGCGCCGCGGCAGCAGCCAGCGCCGCCGTCACACCTGGCACAACTTCATATGGAACCCCTGCCGCCTCCAGCGCGCCAATCTCTTCCGCGCCGCGCCCAAACAGCATGGGATCACCGACTTTCAGCCGAATCACCGACTGCCCGTCGCGCGCCTCCCGAATCATCCGCTCTTCGATTTCCTGCTGCGTCACGCTTTTCTCGCCCGCTCGCTTGGCCACGCTCTCGACCCGTGCGGTCGGACTCGCAAGCTCAAGAATTTCATCCACGACCAGCCCGTCATGCAAAATCACGTCGGCCGTCGCCAGCAGGTCGCGTGCGCGCACGGTGAGCAGGTCAGGATCTCCCGGCCCTGCTCCCGTCAAATAGACTTTGCCCGATTCCGCTGTTTGCATCTTTTTTCACCTTGTCACATCAGGTTAACTGAATCGTTCTGGCCAGACACTCTGGCAGCCTGGCTTTGAAACTTCGCAACCTCTTTATTCGTCTCTCAACCATCCAAATCTGGAATCGACACAAGGCGGAACACTGACAATCATTACCACCAGACGGTTCTTGCCACTCAGGAAATCACAGCCTCGGCAGTGCTAAACTCAACTGCCAGCAAACAATTACAACAACGATTAAACTGCGGCCATCGCACCCCGAGACTATGGACGAGCACACCACTACTTCTTCTAGCGTCCCAACAGACCATCGTTTGCCTTCGGCTCCGGATGATGCGCCGCCGAAAAAGAAGAACCTCTGGCCCTGGCTCATCCTTCTGGTTCTGATTGCCGCTGTCTTCTATGGCGCTTTTCATCACACTAAGAAGACCTCCTCGATCGCGAGAATGGGCTTCGGTGGCCCTGTTACCCTGACTGTCGCCAAGGCGACCAGGGGAGACATTGGCGTCTATCTTAATGCCATCGGTACTGTCACCGCCCTGCACACAGTAGCCATCTCCTCCGAAGTAACGGGGCTGATTACTGCTGTCCACTATGAAGAAGGCGAGTTTGTCCATAAGGGCCAGCCTCTCATCGACATCGATCCCCGTCCCTATGCGGCTCAGGTCATCCAAGCAGAGGGAAATCTCGAACGCGACAAAGGGATTCTGGCCGAAGCAAAGATGGACCTCGCCCGTTACCAGCACGCCTGGTCGCGCAACGCCATTCCGTTGCAGACCCTGCAGGATCAGGAAAAGCTCGTCGTACAAGATGAAGGCACGGTCAAATTTGACGAAGGCGTCCTCAAGTATGACCAGGTTCAGCTCAGCTTTTGCCACATCGTCGCGCCTATGGACGGTCGTGTCGGCCTTCGTCTTGTCGATCCCGGCAATCTCGTGACGGCAAACAGTTCGACGCCGCTGGTCATGCTCACCACCATGAATCCGATCACAGTCGTCGCCACATACTCGGAGGACGACCTGAGTCAGATCCTTTCCCGCCCGGATCACGGAGTGGGACTCAAACTCGAAGCGTGGGACAAAGAAGATGATCGCGAAATAGGGGTCGGCAAGGTTACGTCACTGGACAACCAGATCGACACCACCACCGGCACCATTCGGTTGCGCGGCACCTTCAATAACAGCAATGGCGATCTTTATCCCAACGAGTTCGTGAACACCCGCTTGCTGGTGAAGACCCTGAAAGGTCAGATTCTGGTGCCTGATTCTGCGATTCAGCGCAATGGCCAGACGGCCTTCGTTTTTCTCATTCAGAAGACACCCAAAGGCCTGCGCGCGGTCATGCACAACATCACCACCGGCGTCTCCTACAACGGCCTGACCGCCGTCACGGGACTGCAGCCTGGCGACGAACTGGCCGACAGCAGCTTTGAGAAACTGCGCAACGGATCAGAAGTTCGTATCACCACAATGCATCTGCCGGCTGTATCGAGCGAGAGCAACGCCCCGTGAGTCCGTCCCGCCCATTCATTTTGCGGCCGGTGGCAACTTCACTGTTGATGGTCGGCATCCTGCTCGCCGGCATTGTGGCGTTCACTCAGTTGCCCATCTCGGCGCTGCCCCAGGTCGAT
>JAJZAL010000225.1 GCA_021799405.1 Acidobacteriota bacterium | reverse complement strand
TCTCCATGCAGGGCGTGCCCACGCCCATTCACCTTTACAAAGGCACACCGCCCGGAGCACACGGTCATGGCGTGCGTGATATCCCGCTTCTCTATGTCATGCTTCCCAAAAAACCCGTCACCAGCACGGCCATTCTGGTCATCCCCGGCGGCGCTTATGACCACGTCGCTATCGGCCAGGAAGGCTTCCAGATCGGAGAGTGGATTCGCTCCCAGGGCATGCCCGCCTTCGTCCTCGACTATCGCGTCGCCCCCCAATACCACTACCCCGCCGAAATCGAAGACGGCATGCGCGCCATGCGCCTCATCCGCGCTCACGCCCAGGAGTGGGGCATCGACCCCAACCGCATCGGCGTCTGGGGCTCATCTGCCGGCGGACACCTCGCATCCACCCTCGGCACCCGCTGCAACAAACCCAACCTCAGTGCGTCCGATCCTATTGATCGCCTCAGTTGCAAGCCCGACTTCATGATCCTCGCCTATCCGGTCATCTCCATGCGCAAGTCCATCACCAATATGGAAACTCGCCGCTCCCTGCTCGGGCCCAACCCATCCCCCCAGCTCGTGCGCGAATTCTCCAACGAGCTCCACGTTACGCCCAGCACGCCGCCCACTTTCCTCTTCGTCACCCAGCGCGATCCCGCGGTCCCCGTCCAGAACTCGCTCGACTTCTACGCCGCCCTGACCCGCAATCACGTCCCAGCTGAGCTCCACGTCTTCGACTACGCCATCCATGGCTGCGGCCTCTGCGGCTCCATCTTGCCCCTGCGCGTCTGGCCCTCCATGCTGCGCCGCTGGCTCATCGACCACAGCTGGCTCCCGTCCAACGCGCCCCAGCCGCCCGCGCCGCAACCTAACTGGCCCAGCTGGCCTCCCGGCTTCCAGGGTCCCGGCATGCCCCACAAAAAGTAGTCCCTATCGGCCCGCACTGGCACTCTGAAACGATACGAAAGTGCCGGCGCGCAGGAGCTTCAGGAAATGACCTCTCTTCTCAGTTCGCACTCCGCTCACAAACGCGCCGCCGTATCCCTGGCCGTCTGTCTCCTTGCCACTGCGGCTGTCCTCACACCCCCCTCGTGCTCCGCGCAGCCCAACTGGACCCTCGGTCACTTTACCCGCCCCATCGACGCGCCCATCCTCACGCCCAACCCGCGCGCCGTTTTCTTCGACCCAATTCGCCACACGCTCGTCCATTGGGAGGCAACCAGCACCTTCAACCCCGCTGCCATCGTCCGTAACGGCAAGGTCTACGTCCTCTATCGCGCAGAAGACAACACCGGCAAGGACGCCATCGGCATGCACACCTCGCGTCTCGGCCTTGCCTGGAGCACCGACGGCATCCACTTCACACGGCGAGCCACACCCGTCTTCTATCCCGCCAACGACGCGCAAAAGAGCCGCGAATGGCCCGGCGGCGTCGAAGATCCCCGCATCACCGAAGGCCCGCACGGTACTTACTACCTCACCTACACCCAGTGGAACCGCAAGGCCACCAGCATCGGCCTCGCCACCTCCAAAGATCTCCTCCACTGGAAAAAATACGGCCCCATCTTTCCTCACACACTCGGTCCGGCCTTCCGCAGTTACAAATCCGGCGGAATCCTCACTCACCTCGTCCACGGCCACCTTATCGCCGCCAGAATTCACAACAAGTACTGGATGTACTGGGGCGAAAAGCAGGTCCACCTCGCCTGGTCACGAGACCTCATCCACTGGACGCCGGTCATGAACAAGCGCGGCCACGCACTCGTCCTGCTCAAGCGCCGCCCGGAGCTCTTTGACAGTGGATTTCCCGAGATGGGTCCGCCGCCCGTCCTCACTTCCAAAGGCATCGTCGTCATTTACAACGCAAGAAACGCGCTCAAGGACGGCGATCCCGCACTCGGCCCCGGCGCATACTCCGACGGCCAGGCTCTCTTTTCCGCCAGCGACCCCGCCAAACTGCTGGCCCGCACCACCAGGCCCTTCTTCTATCCTGAGCGTGCCTTCGAGAAAACAGGCCAGTACGGCGCCGGAACTACCTTCGCCGAAGGCCTCGTCTACTTCAAGCACCGCTGGTTTCTCTACTACGGCTGCGCAGACTCCCGCGTCGGCGTCGCCGTCTCGCAACCATCCCGCGCACCAGCAGGGAAGTAATCCCCGCAGGTTTTTCCTTTCGCTGCAACGCAAATCCTACCCCGGCACTCGCCACCATCCGGCGAGTGCCAATGTGATGAGAATCCCTCCGCACAAAACACCCAGCACACCCAGCAGCATTGGCCGAAAACTGTAGGCCCGCCCATCCGCCGCGGAATAATTGATTTCGCTGAACGCTCCCGCCAGTAGCCCGCACACGCCCCAGTACATCAGCGTCGGAACTCGCCGAATCCCAGGTTGCGTCGTAAACAACAGCGCCTCGATCACCACCATCAGTACCAGCGAGACCACCGGCCACAACTTGCAGCTCATCCATCCATTCGGCTGCCCATCCAGTCCAAAATGCACGGGAACCTGTTCCGGCAGCCGCCCGTACGTCGCCAGCAACGATCGCAAATAGTAAACCGCCGCCAGCGCTGGAGCGATCGCGGCGGTCACATACCACCTCTTCAGATTCACCACCTCATGCAGCACCATCTCCCAGCCTCCCCGGGGCGCTACCTCACTTCCCAATGCAGAACGAGTAAATCTCTCCAACATCCATTATTTAAAGGCTGCCGGGTTCCACGGCGGCCTCTTCCTCCGAGTTTACCGAGAGGTATCGAGATGAGTAACCAAATATCGGTAGCGAAAGAGGTATATCGCGGTATCATGACTTCCGTTAGTATAAAAGTTATCTCTCGTGCGAAAAAAACTTCTCTATCCGAGGACGCGGAACTATTCTGTCCAACGTGCCGGATTGGAGAATTCGGATCATACATGCCGCAAAAGTGTGTAATAGCCATCCGTATATAGCACCATTCGACATAATTCCGGAAGTACTTAGCAATCTATGGCGCCGGGATGTGCGGGAAGCACAAAAAGAAATTCGACAAGCAGCCGCAGGTTGGTGAGACGAGGAGTGGAGTAGGGCAGAGTGGGACACTTAAGTAACAATAACCAAAAAGTGACGGACGAAAACGGCCACGCGGAGGATGTCGCCACGCTTTACTCGTGGGCGAATCTGGACGGCGCAAAGTACCGCGATTTCAGCGCCGAACGGCACCAATCGCATCTGCAGGACCAGATTCAGGCTGCAGGCAGGGGCCTGAAGAAGCCCGGGCCCGACGTCGAGATTCCACAGGCCAGCCTTGGTTCTTTCAGCCATGTGGAGCAGGCGCCGGATGCGCCATCGACGGAAGGAGAGGACGCGACGGCAGAAGGCGGGGTGGCGGCGAAAGCACAGGAGCCAATCCGCGTGCGGCATCTTGATGGCGACCCGGAGGTCAGGTCTGGAAATCGCCGCTGGAAAGCCTATGACGCCGATGTAGAAGCCGAGGGTTCGGAGGGGCCACAGGTGGTCCCGGTGCGCCAGGCGGAGTCCCACCAGCCCGGGGCAGCAGCGATCCCGTCGGAGGCTACCGTTGGGAATGCCGCCCTGCAATGGCCGGTTCTGCAGGGTCTGTTCGCCACCGCGCGGGACGAAGGGGAGATGGTTGAGGGTGGATCGTCGCTGAGCTATCCGCCTCTTGTGTTTGCATCGGTGGCGGGCGGGGCCGGGAAGACGAATCTGACGGCCAATCTGGGCTGCGCGCTGGCCAGGGACGGAGAATCCTCTTTATTGGTGGAGACTTCACCGGCGGGTGTTCTGCCTTATTATTTCGGCGGTGGTGAACCGCGGCCTGGCGTGGTGCGCACGTTTGCGAGCGATTCTGAGCATGCGCCGGTGCGGGTGCTCACGCTGGGCAGGGACGAGTGTTCCGGCAATTCGGTGTCAGGCCGAAAGGTGTACAACACGCTGGTGCGTTTTGGGAGCGAACCTCTGCGCATGATCCTGGACGTCGCCGGTGATCCGGTGGAGGTGCTTCGTCATGTTCTTGCCCTGGACCCTGTCATTGTTGTGCCGGTGGTTCCGGATACCAGATCGGTGCTCAGCCTGCAGATGATCGAAGATGTGATGGATAGGAAGCGAAAGAGTGGTTTTGGGCCGACGCCGCGTCTGTACTACTTGCTGAACCGCTTTGATTCCTCAATCGCGCTGCATCGGAACATTCGAGAGATGATGCAGGAGCGTTTCGGAAACCGTCTGCTGCCATTTGTTGTCCGGCACAGCAGCCTTGTGAATGAGGCACTGGCTCATGGTGTGGCGGTTTTCGACTATGCCCCGGAAAGTGGAGTCGCGCAGGACTTCCAGGTCCTGGCGGAGTGGGTTCAGACCACAGTCCGAGGTCTTGCAAGCGCAGCTCGTTTACCGCGTTGGAGTGAACGATGAGGGGAACGGACCTCTGGAAGGAGGGAGAGTCCGAGAGCGGTTTCGGTTTCAAGATATTGCGGACAGGGCTGACAGCGGCAGGGATAGCCGCGCTCATCTACCTTGGGGCGATGCCTCTGACCTGGCAACAGCAGGCGTTTCTGGGCGCGGTGCTGATAGGCATGGCCATCTGGATGGGGCGTGTCTCCAAGTCCTACCTGGTAACCCTGACGATGATTATTATGTCGCTGTTTGCGACATTCCGTTACGGAGTGTGGCGCATCAGCACGGTGGTGGGTTTCTTCGAGAACCCGGCGTCGAAATACTCGGTCGTTGATGCAATATTCGTTCTGGTGCTGGTGGGAGCCGAAGCATATGCCTTCTTGATTCTATTTCTGGGCTTCTTCCAGACCATCTGGCCGCTTCGGCGCTCGCCTGTATCCATGCCCGACGATCCGGATAGCTGGCCGCATGTGGATCTGCTGGTTCCGACTTACAACGAGCCGCTAAGCCTGGTGCGATACACGGCGCTCGCGGCGCTGAATATCGACTGGCCGATGGACCGCCTGCATGTCTACATTCTTGACGACGGGAATCGTGCAGAGTTTCGCGAGTTCGCCGAAGAGGCGGGTCTTGGTTACGTAGCCCGTGATAACAACGATCACGCCAAGGCGGGGAATATCAACCAGGCGATTGCAAAGCTGAGTTCGCCGTTCGTGGCGATTTTTGACTCGGATCACGTGCCGACGCGCAGCTTTCTGCAGATCACGATGGGCTGGTTTCTGCGAGATGAGAAGCTGGGCATGCTGCAGACGCCGCACCACTTCTATTCGCCTGACCCTTTTGAGCGGAATCTCGGGCAGTTTCGGGAGATCCCGAATGAAGGAGAGCTGTTCTACGGCATCGTGCAGGACGGCAATGATCTGTGGAACGCCACCTTTTTTTGCGGTTCCTGCGCTGTGCTGCGGCGCTCGGCGCTGGACGAAATCGGGGGCATCGCTGTGGAGACAGTCACCGAGGATGCGCACACGTCACTGCGCATGCAGATTCGGGGCTGGAACACAGCCTACATCAACATTCCACAGGCTGCGGGCCTGGCGACGGAGCGGCTCTCCGGGCATGTGAAGCAGCGCGTCAGATGGGCGCGCGGCATGATCCAGATATTGCGGACGGACAATCCGCTTGCTGCGCGGACTCTCAAATGGCCGCAGCGGCTCTGTTATTTCAACGCTATGTCGCACTTTCTGTATGCGTTGCCGCGCCTGATTTTCCTCACGGCTCCGCTGGTCTACCTGCTATTCGGAGCGAAGAATATTCCCGGATACTGGGCGGCTATCATGGTGTTCGCGCTGCCGCACCTATTCCTCTCGAACCTGGCGAACTCGCGGATCCAGGGTCGGCATCGTCATTCGTTCTGGAATGAGATCTACGAGACGGTGCTGGCACCTTATATTCTGCTGCCGACCCTGCTGGCACTTGTGAATCCGAAGCTGGGTAAGTTCAACGTCACGGACAAGGGCGGTGTGGTCGAGGAGACGTATTACGATTCCCGGATTGCGAAGCCGTTTGTGGTTTTGCTGGGCCTAAATATGCTGGGGCTGTTGATGGTGATTCCGAGAATGGTGCATGTGCCGGGGCTTGAGTTTTTGTGGGAGGGGAATCATCCGGGCACAATCGCAATGAACGCACTATGGACGGTCTTTAACATGATCATTCTTGGGGCCGCGAATGCCGTGGCGCGTGAGTCGCGGCAAATGCGCGAGAGCGTCCGCGTCAATTTCAACGCCCCGGTTGCGGTCAGGGTCGAAGGCCAGACGGTAAACGGCGAAACCATCGATCTATCGAGCGGAGGAGTGGCGCTGACGACGCAAGGCAGCGCTGCGTTCGAAGCGGGACAGTCAGTCGAGATTATTTTCCCGCTGCGATTCAGCGACGCCACATTTCCTGCTCGGATTGTCGAAAGAGACGGGAATGTATTGCGGGCCAGATTTGATCCTCTATCCATCATGCAAGAGAAGTTGCTGACCATGGTTCTGTATTCGCGTGCGGACAACTGGATCGGGTGGGGCGAAGCGCGCGAGGCGGATCGGCCGCTACGCAGTTTTGCGCGAATCTGTGCTCTTTCCGTGCGTGGCATTGCGATGACCTTTTCGGCTTTTGCGCCGAAACGATCGCGGGCGGGGAAGAAAAAGACGGCACCCGAACTGAGTTCGACAAGCGCGGCGATCGTCATTTTCCTCGCGTTTGTTCTGGGCGGGGTCAGCCATGCGCGCGCGGAGCAGGCAGCGCCCGAGATGCTGAGCGCCGCAGCGGCTGCGATGCCCGTGTACTCGCAAAACAAAAAGAGTGAGGCCATGCGGCCAGTGGCTGATGCGCCCGTGGGGAAAGGAAATCCGGCTGGGCAGGCAGGCACGTTCTCCACCGTGACGACGCTGAAGGATCTTGGATTGTCGAGCGCAATTCAGATGCACGGGGTTGAGTCGTTTCACCCGGTGTACTTCAGCCTTCCGCAGGACGAGTTGGTTCGCAAAGCAGTATTGCGTCTTTACTATGCTTTTTCGCCGAGCCTGATCCCCAGCATGAGCCAGATCAAGGTGATGCTCAACGGCGATCTGATCCAGACAATTCGAATGTCGGAGAACACGCCGCCGGGACTGCAAAGTCAGAGCATTGATTTGCCCGCGGATCTTCTTGTCCGGCGCAACGAGCTGAACTTTGAATTTATCGGGCATTACACAACAGCGTGCGAGGATCCGGCCAACACCGTGCTTTGGAGCCGGATTGAACCAACGACGAACCTGACGATGAGCGGGAATCTGCTGCCGTTGTCGAGCAATCTGAAATTTCTGCCGAGGCCGTTCTTTGATCCGGCCCTTACGCGGCCGCCGGCGATTCCGGTTGCGTTTGCCGCCGCGCCGACCCCCAAGGAGCTGGAGGCAGCGGGGATCGTCAGCTCGTATTTTGGGATGCTGGACAACGCCGGGGCCATGCGCTTTCCGGTTTCGATCGGAAGGATTCCTGCCGGCAACGTGGTCGTGATCGCGGCGAATCCCGCGCAGTTGCCCTCATCCTTCGATCTGGGAACGCCGATTGAACCAACCATCGCGGTGCGGACAAATCCTTCAGACCCTTATGGGAAGGTGCTGATCGTGACGGGGGGGACGCCGGATCAGATGGTGGAGGCGGCTCAGGCCGTGGCGCTGGGATGGAACGGATTGCAGGGTAGAACGGCCGCGGTACAGGGATTCAAGCTGCCAGCTCCACGCAAACCCGACGATGCGCCGCGCTGGACAATGACCGGCCGGAAGGTCGCGTTGTGGAACTACAATTCAGCTTCATCGCTGCAGGGCGATGGCGCAGCGCCGATTGAGACCTACTTCCGGCTGCCCCCGGACCTTTATTACGGGACAAAGCAATACATACCGCTGGTATTGGAGTATCGCTACAATCCGGTTCCGCTGGGGAAGCTGTCAACGATGGCGGTTTCAGTCAACGGATCGTTCCTTGGGTCGGTGCCGTTTCGTCCAAGCAAGCAAGCGTCGAAGACCGAAAAGACCGCGCTGGCGGTACCCATCGCCGATCTGCGGCCGTTCTCGAATTCGCTCGCATTCAATATTGCTTTTCAGTGGCATAAGACCGGCCACTGCGAGGACACGATTCCGGGCAACATGCGTGCCGCGATTCTGAGCAGTTCGCACATGAATATCGGCTCGTTTCCGCACTGGACGGCGATGCCGAACCTGGAGCTGTTCGCGAACGCCGGTTTTCCGTTCACGCGTTACGCCGATCTGAGCCACAGCGAAGTGATTCTGCCGGATTCACCGACAGTGAATGAGATTGAGCTCTATCTGACGATGATGGGACATTTCTCCTCGGAAACCGGCTATCCGGCGATGGGCGTGACAGTGGGCGGGCCGGAGGCGTTGCATCGGGGAGCGAGGAAGAACTTCCTGGTGATTGCAACCGGGCATGACAGCGCCAGCATTTTACGATTGGATGCATTTCTACCGGTCAGGATTGGAAAGAGCGGTGTTACAGTTCACGGCACCAGCGGATTTCTGGCGAGACTGGAGCCCGCATGGTGGAAAGGCGCAAGCGCAAGCGATGGCGCGTCTGGCGAGGCGGCTATCTCCGGCTTCCCGGATGCGGTCATCGAGGGCATTGAGTCGCCGTATGCCAGCGGCCGCAGCCTGGTGCTCATCGATGTAAAGAACG
>JAJZAL010000224.1 GCA_021799405.1 Acidobacteriota bacterium | reverse complement strand
CCTCCACGGGGTGCAGCACGCGAATCGTCTCGCGGCGGCGGCGCTGGGTGCGGATGCCGACGCGCAGAAAGGCCTCGACGTAGGGCGTAGCGCTGCCGTCGAGGATGGGCAGTTCAAGGTTGTCCAGTTCGATGATCGCGTTGTCCACTCCCATGCCGATGAGCGCGGAGAGCAGATGTTCCGTGGTGGAAATGAGCACGCCCTGGCGCATCAGACTGGTGGCGTAGCTGACCTTGGCGACGTTGCGGCTGATGGCGGGAATCTCAAAGTTGTCCAGATCGGTGCGGCGGAAGACGATGCCCGACCCGGCTGGAGCCGGCATGATCCGCATCGTAACCGGTGCCCCGGAATGCAAACCAATACCCTCAAATTCGATGGGCGCGGTGATGGTCTGTTCCAGATGCGCGAGATGAGCCAAAATTGATTCTCCCAATGGGGAAACCGCATTCCACCAACTAGATTAGACGGGAACCCCGAAATCCGATGTGTGGCAATTTTGCCACACTGTGCACCTGCCGGACCACTGATTGAATCGACGCATCACCTTCCCGTCCGCCCCTAACAATCGTAGAATCAGTGGATCGCAGTATTTGCCGCCGAAGGTCCTCCGCTGAAAGGGCATTGCATGAGCCTCCAACCCAAAGATACGATCCCTATGCGCGCCCTGCTGGCCGGAGCACGGCGCAAGGAGCGCGCTCTGATGGACCTGATCCGGCAACTGGTCCATGCCGAGTCACCCTCAGACAACAAAGCCGCGGTGGACGCCTGCATCGAGCTGGCCGCGTCTCGTGCCCGCGATCTGCGAGGGCGGATCAAGCTGCACCGCATGAGCGGATTTGGCAGTGTGCTGGAAGCGCGTTTCAGCGCGCAAAACCTGCCAGCCAACTCGGCGGCGGGCGCTGCGAAGAGGCAGATCCTCTTGCTGGGCCATCTGGATACGGTCTGGCCGCTGGGCACGCTGAAGTCCATGCCCTGCCGCCTGAGCGAAGGCCGGCTGTGGGGACCGGGAACGCTGGACATGAAATCCGGCGTGGCTATGGCGCTTACCGCGATCGAAATGCTGCATGAGGCGGA
This sequence comes from Acidobacteriota bacterium, assembly GCA_021799405.1. The sequence continues at coordinate 7,525 of JAJZAL010000224.1, read as the reverse complement.
GCTGCTCCGCCGTTCGGCTGATCCGGAGATTGTGCTGCTGCTGACCGGCGATGAGGAGGTGGGCAGTCCGGTCTCGCGGCCCATTATCGAGCGATTGGCGCGCGAGTGTACAGCCGTCTATGTGCTGGAACCCGCGCAGGGGCTGGCCTACAAAACGGCGCGCAAGGGCACCGGCAACTGGCGAATCGACGTGAAGGGTGTGGCGGCCCACGCAGGCGTGGACTTCGAGAAAGGAACAAACGCCATTCGTGAGCTGGCGCGCGTGGTGGAGAAGGTCAGCGCCTGGACCGACCTGCGGCGCGGCCTGACCGTGAACGTTGGAGTGGTGGGCGGCGGCAGCAAGAGCAACGTGATTCCCGCCGAGGCATGGGCGGAGGTTGATGTTAGGATTGCGCGGAGGGCCGACGGGCCGCGGATCGAGCGCAGGTTTGCCTCACTCAAGCCGCATGACAGGAACTGTACGCTGAGCTTGACGGGAGGCATCAACCGCCCGCCGATGGAGCGCAAGCGCGGCACGCTCCGGCTCTACCAGCAGGCCCGGGCGCTGGCAGCAGAGCTGGGATTCGTGCTGGACGAGGCCGCGACCGGTGGCGCCTCCGACGGCAACCTCACTGCTGCCCTCGGTGTTCCCACGCTCGACGGTATGGGCGCCGTGGGCGAAGGCGCGCACGCAAAGCATGAGTCGATTCTGGTGGAGCACCTGGCGCCGCGGACGGCACTGCTGGCGGGCATGCTGGCCAGATACGACTAAACGGCTACGCCAGGCCCGCCCGCCGCGCTGGGCAGCTCCGGTGTAGCGGCGAGCAATTGGCGCGTATACGGCTGCGCGGGATGTGCGCAGAGGGCTTCGGCCTCGCCGGTTTCCACCAGCCTGCCGCGTTCCATGACGGCAATGCGCGTACTCAGGTAGCGGACCAGCGGCATGGAATGAGAGATGAACAGATAGGTGAGGCCATGCTCGCGCTGCAGGCGGCGCAGCAGGTTCACGATCTGGGCACCCACGCTCACATCCAGCGCGGAGACAGGCTCATCGAGAATAAGCAACCGCGGCTGGAGCGCGAGGGCGCGGGCAATGTTGATGCGCTGCCGCTGCCCGCCGGAGAACTCGTGGGGATAGCGCGGCAGGGCGGATGCGTCGAGGCCGACAGAGCCGAGCAGTTCGACGGCGCGGCCGCGGAGCGCGGCGCGGCGCTTGCCGAGGCCAGTTCCAGCGTTCAGTCCGGCCGCGCTGCGATGAATGAGCAGCGGCTCCGTGACAATCTGGAGAACATTCATGCGTGGGTTGAGCGCGGCATACGGGTCCTGGAAGACCGGCTGCATCTGCCGGCGCAGGCGGCGCAGATCGGCCGACGAGGCGCGGGCTACGTCGATGCCGTCCACAACGATGCTGCCGCGGCTTGGCTCGGTGAGCCCCAGAATCATGCGCGCCAGAGTGGTCTTGCCCGAACCGGACTCGCCCACCAGGCCCATCGTTTCGCCGGCTTCGATTGAGAGCGAGACGTCTGCGACGACGGCGTGCATCTCAGTATGCAGGCCTGCGCGGCGCGGATAGCTCTTCCAAACCGACTTGACCTCAACCATAGCCATGAACGGATGCTATCGCATTGGAGCCGTGCTGCCGAACTCGGACCTGAAGCATATCTGGGGATTTGCTGATCGATCACTCGTCCTGTGGTACAAAGCAGACAAGATTTCGTCTGCATGGGGACGCAGCAAAGAAGGAGGGGCAATGGCAAAGTTCAGGATTCTGTCTCTGGACGGAGGCGGCACCTGGGCGCTGATTCAGGTGATGGCCCTGATGGATATCTACGGCGCCGACGCGACCGGGCACGAGGTGCTGCGCCACTTCGACCTCGTGGCCGCTAACTCCGGCGGCAGCATCGTTCTCGGCTGCCTGGTGGAGAACATGCCACTCAGCCAAACGCTCGCTTTCTTTCTGAGCCTTGAAAAGCGCAAGAGCATCTTCGTCGAAAAATTTCATTTGCCCTATACGCCCAAATACAAGACCGTGGTGAAGTTCAAGGGCCTGCAGGCATCGCTGCCGCAGCGCGGGGAATGGCTCTTGCCCCAGGCTGCGGCTGACATTCCCAGCGCAAACACCAACCGGCCCGTGCATCTGCTCATCATCGGCTTCGACTACGATCGCAATTGCGCGCGCTTCTTCCGCTCCGCGCCGGCCACGGGCGCGGCCTGGGGAAACGGCGATGCGGCCCAGGTGCGGCTGGTTGAAGCGATTCATGCGTCAACCACCGCGCCGGTGCTCTACTTCGACAAGCCGGCCAAGTTTCCCAGCGAGCCAGCCAGGCGCTACTGGGATGGAGCCGTCACCGGATGCAACAATCCGGTACTGGCCGCCGTGACCGAAGCCATCGTGCTGGGACACGCACCGGATGCGGTCGCCGCGCTTGCCATCGGCACGGGAACTGTCTCCTGTCCACCCGCTCCGGCTGGCGCTCCGCCGGAAGTCTTTTACGCAACGCGGGAGGAGCCCGGCATTCTGCCTGACGCACTCAAGCTGGCGAGCGCGATCGTCGATGATCCACCTGATGTCGCGAGCTTCCTGGTCCACGTGCTCACCGGCGGACAGGATGGAGTGCCCGCTCCCGCTGACAGCCGCGTGGTGCGCATGAGTCCGATGATCTCGCCGGTGCGAAACGCCGCTGGTGACTGGACCTTGCCGCAAGGGATGAACGTTGACCAATTCAGCGTGCTCGCCAACCTGGCCATGGACGCGGTGAAACAAGAGCAGGTACTGGCCATCCAGATGCTGGCCCAATTGTGGCTCGACGATCACGTGCGCAATCAGCCCATCCGGATGAATGGAAACCTCAAACTTGAGTTGGGACAGGACTGGTATTCACAGGCCAAAGCGGCCTGGAAGACGATCCAGTAATGCGCGCGGCCAACTGACGACGTCCGACGGCCGCGATCCATCCGCCCAATCAATCCAGCTTGGGGTGCAGCTTGTTGAACCCTGTGGCGCGCTGATATGCGGCGGCAAAGGCGGCCAGTTTCGCGTCCTGGTAGTGGCCGGCCAGGAAGGTGAGTGAAACGGGCGTGCCCGGTCCGCCGATGTCGTCGTGATTGCCGTCGTCAATGGCGGGCGGCGGGGGCGCTTCCGCTCCGCGCAAGCCGTTGGGCAGAATGAGCGCGGGATGGCCGCTGAGATTGGTGGCGATCAGTTGCGTGTCAGTGCTCGGAGTGACGATGATGTCCACCTGCTCAAAGAGCGCCAACATCTGCCTCAGGGCAAGGGTGCGCGCGCGGTTGGCCTGGATGTACTCAACTGCCGGATAGAAGCGGGCGATGCGGAAGAAATTGGGCCAGTCCTCGGGGCCTTGCTCGGTGAGCAGACGGTCGCGGCCAGTCATTGTCAACTCATCGAAGGCGGCGGCGGCTTCAGCGGTGAGCAGCGGCTGCATTGCGTCCCAGGGCAGCTTGGGCAGCTCAACCGGAATCAGGTGCACACCCATCGCGCGCAGCTTGTCGAGCGCGGCCATCGCATAGCGGCGGTCATAGACGCGGCGGGTGCGCTCGTCTTTCGCCGCGGCATTTGCTTCTTCGCGCTTCTGTCCTTCTTCCGCCGTTTCATTGGATTTTGGCTCCTGCAGCTTGAGCGGAGGCGGCGGATCGAATTCGCTTTTCAGGTAGCCGATGCGCAGCGTGCGCCAGTCGAAGCCGGGATTCCAGTTGAATTCGGCTGCGACGGCGGAGAGATCGTGGCCGTCAGGACCGTGAATGACGTTGAGCACCAGAGCACAGTCGTCCACAGAGCGCGCGATGGGGCCGAGCTTGTCCATTGTCCAGCTCAACGCCATGGCTCCGGTGCGCGGCACAAGACCGAAGGTTGGGCGCAGTCCGGTCACGCCACAGCGCGTGCACGGCGAGCTGATGGAGCCGAGGGTCTCCGATCCGATGGCGAAACCGACGCATCCCGCGGCCACGGCAGAGGCCGAACCCGCCGAGGAGCCGCTCGATCCCTGCGCCGGATTCCACGGATTGCGCGTGCGTCCACCGAACCACTTGTCGCCCATCGCCAGCGCGCCCAGCGTGAGCTTGGCCACCAGCACGGCTCCGGCGGCGTCGAGACGGCGAACGACGGTCGCGTCTTCGTTGAACGACTGATGCTCGAAGCCGCCCGCGCCCCAGGTGGTCGGATAGCCTTCGACAGCAAGCAGGTCTTTCGCGCCCCAGGGAATGCCGTGCAGCGGGCCGCGATATTTGCCGGCGGCGATCTCGGCGTCGGCGGCCCTGGCCTGCGCGAGGGCGCGCTCCTCGGTCAGCGTGATGACGAAGTGCAGCTTGGGGTCGTAGCGCTTGAGGCGGGCGATGTACATCCGGGTGAGCGCCAGCGAAGTGACATTGCGGGCCCGGAGCTGCGCGGCAAGTTCCGTGACAGTGGCGAAGGCCAGGTCTTCAATGCGGGCAGGCTTTGCAGTTGCGGAGCCGTTGAAGCGCACACTCTGTGCTGTGGCAGCCTCATTGCAACTAGCCCCGGCCTTCGCCGCAGGCAGCGGATGAAAGACAAAGGCTGGCGGAACGGCATTGGGCAGATGCAGCGCGCGAATGGGCGCATAGGCGGCGCGCTGATCGTTCAGGCCGTCGAGCATCATCTTCATCTGCTCTGCTGTGAACGAACCGACGCCGGCGAGCACGGCAGCCTGCTCGATCATCTCCTGCGTAATTTTTGGCAACTCCTCGCCTTTGGCTGCGACGGATTCCTGCGCCTGCGCGGCCAGCGTGTACAGGATTCCAGGCAGCAACGGAGATGCCAGACTCAAGCCGGCGCAGGCGTCCACAAACGCACGACGATCCAGTTTCATGCGCAAGTTCCTTTCGAAGTGTCCTCGCGCAAAACTATATCCGATGCGACGGACGCCGGCACCGCTCTTTTTTCCACCTAAGCGGCCGCAAAGACCGGCAGCGCTCAGAAACGGAATACCGGACCAGTAACAAAGCGCCCGTTGGAGTTCACAATCGAACGGACGTTCGCGTTTGTCGATTGGTAATTGGTATTGAAATAGTCGGCTTGAATGCGCCAGGCCAGGGCGTGCGAAATGCCGATATCAAATCCGCCTCCGACATCCACCGCAAATGTGTTGTCAGACTTCAGATTGGGCAGAGCGGAACTGTTGAGATGCGAACTGCCCACGAGGCCGTGCAGGAAGATGGTCGAGAGTCCAAGATGAGCCGAAACCTGCGGGCCCAGGAGGAAGAAATAAGCGTGAGGATTGAAGTTGGGGCTGTCATTGCGATAGCTGCCTGTGACATCTCCCTTGATTCCCAGCCACGAGCCAAAGATCGGCACCGGAACCTTTAGCGCTGCGTCCCATCCGTTCATTCCGCCGCTGAAGGTATTGAGCTGAGTGTGATCGTAGGGGCGAAACATGTAGGAGTAGCCGCCAAAGAGCTCGGCATTCGGTGGCGCGGAGCGCTGATCCGGAGCCGCTTGCGCAAGAAGGTTCGCCGGAATGGCCAGAATCGCAATGAGCAGGAAGAGAAGAAATGAGAGCTTCTGCAACATCAAAACACCTCACATGCCGGAAATTGACCCAAGGCAGGAGGCGAACAGATGCACAGGACCGCAAGAATCGCCCTGACAGACAGAGCGGTGACTGCAATACGCATTGGACGTTGCAGCGCTGAAGAGGGTTGCATGAAAGACGGCGGCCGACCGCAGGCAACTGCGCAGAGACAATCAAGAGCGCCCCCAAAAAGGAAGGAGCTGGTGGCCGCCAGCCGCCGTTTGTAATAGACCGCCGCGGCTGGCATTGTCACCGGAAAGCCTTACTTGCCCGCCTCCTGCGCCATCGCGACGGCGCGGGTGAGCAAATCAAGACGCTGCTTTTTCTCGGCATCCACCTGCTGAGGACTCATCCCCACCCTGGCAGCCCGCTTGGCGAACACGTTGAGCTGCTGAGCAAAGGCCGGCGCGAGGTCCGACATGGCAGCCTGGGCCTCAGGAAGCATGAACTTATGAAAGTTGGCGATCTCCGGCTCGGCGTTCTCGGGATGGTAACTGAGCCGGTCTCCAGTCTGCATGGCAAGAACAAGAGGATCGGGCGGCGCGCTGACCGGATAAGTCTGCTGCATATCGTTGTAGGCCTCGCGCAGTCGGGTCATGGCCCCGGCGAAGCCGTCCAGCTTGGCGCGGTTGTCGATCAGGCCCGGCGCGCGGCGGACTTCAACGACCACCTGGTTCGCCACGCTGGTGCTCGGTACAGAAATGATCGTGGTGAGCGTGTTGCCCTCGTAACTCCATCCATGCTTGCCCACCGCTCCTTGCGGCAGAGGCTGGCCATCAATCGTAACCGCGGCGGGCGGCCAGTCAGCGGGCAAACGAAGCTCATAGGATCGATTCTGAAGCATGCCGGAATAACTGCCCTGAACGGGGCCGATCTCGATGCGGAGCGTGTCGCCGTTCTGGGTGGCCTTAATCGGAGTGCGCGCAAATTCGCCTCTCTTGTATTCAACCGACACGCCTGAATCCTCATAGACTGAATAGCTGGAGCTGGTGCCGGGCTTAAGAGGCCATACGTTCAGAATGAGCGGATCGACGGGCTTCTGCCCGGTGTAAAGCATCTGCGGCTCCATGGGCACAATAGCCCCGGCGCGCGCGTAGACGGGAATCTGGTCAATGGAAAAGCTGCGCTCCAGCGTGAGCGGGCCGGTGAAGTGCCTGCCGGTGGGCCATTCATACCATTCGCCCGGGGGAATCCAGACGGTTTCGGCGGCCAGGCCGTAAAGCTTGTCGGCTGGTGCGGTGATCGGCGCAGCCACCATTTCGTTGCCGAAGCTATATTCGTTTTTGCGCTCGTAGGCGGAATTGGCTTTGGGCCAGTCGTAATAGAGAGGCCGGAAGAAGGCGACGCCGGTATCAAAGGTGCGGCGGGCCTCGGTGTAGACGTAGGGCACCAGCGCCTGGCGAAGCTGGAAGGTGGATCGCAGGATGGACGCATACGGCTCGGGATAGGCCCAGATGCGCCGTTCGGCGTCAGGATTCTTGGTCGTGTGGGTGCGCAGGATCGGGCTGAAGGCGCCGAATTGTACCCACCGCGTATAAAGCTCGGGATCGACTACGCCCGGCATGTGGCCGCCGATATCGTGGCTCCAGTAGGCGTAACCCACATTGGCCGCGGTGGCGGTGAACCATGGCTGAAAAGCGAGTGAAGCCCACACCGAAACGGTATCACCCGAAAAGCCTATTTCATAACGGTGATTGCCCAGACCGCCCCAGCGATGAAAGAGCAGCGGGCGCTTGCCCTCGCGCTGCTGATCGGTGAAGTGCAGGTAGTTCAGCCACCAGGTATTGTTCACGCCGGCCATCTTGGTGTTCGGCTGCTGTTGCCAGTCGAGCCACCAGAAGTCGATGCCCTGCTTTTCAAGCGGATGAAGGACCAGATTGAAATAGTTCGTTGCCCAGCGCTTGTTGGTCGGGTCGAACGGCACATACTTCTTGGTCGCCGGATTGATGCCCATCGCGCGCGCCATCGCCGGATAAGCCGCTTCCCAAGGCTCGATGCCC
>JAJZAL010000025.1 GCA_021799405.1 Acidobacteriota bacterium | reverse complement strand
GGGCATGTATTCAGTGACCGTATCGGCCACTGGATTCAAGGTCACTGAGCAAAGCAATATCAACGTGCTGACGAACACCTCTCCGCGCGTCGACATCACGCTACAGCCAGGCGAAGTGACCCAGACGGTGACCGTCACCGAGGCGCCTCCGCTGCTCCAGACTGACCGCGCCGACATCAGCACCAAGATCCAGTCCGCGCAGCTGGCAGAGTTGCCGATGACAACCAACAACAACTTCCAGTCGCTCCTCAACCTGGTTCCCGGCACTGCACCGGCGGTCTTCCAACACTCGCAGTTCTTCAACCCCCAGGACTCGCTGCAAACTGAAGCCAATGGTATGCCGCGCGAAGGCAACCTCTATCAGATTGAAGGTATTGACGACGACGAGCGCACCGGCCTTCTGCAGATCCTGATTCCGCCGGCGGCGGCCATTCAGTCGGTGGACATCTCGACGAACAACTTTGAAGCCGAGCTGGGCCGCGCCATCGGAGCCGTTACCAACGTGACCCTAAAGTCCGGCTCCAATAACCTTCATGGTTCGGTCTATGAGTACATCCAGAACAACGCGGTAGACGCACACTCGTACTTCCAGCGGGGTCCTCTGGGGCATCTGGCGTACAACTATTTTGGCGGCAGCGTCGGCGGCCCCATCATCAAGGACAAGCTGTTTTTCTTCGGCGATTATCTGCGCACCACCGACGGCGAGACGGTTTCGGGCACATTCACGGCGCCCGATGCTCGCTGGTACACGGCGAACAGCAGCGGCAATATTGATCTGAGCGGAGCCCTGGTGAACGGCGCCGGGCAGATCTACGATCCGGCCACTGGCGATGGCACCGCGGCCCATCCGCGCACGCCGTTCCCCAACAATCAAATCCCCATCAACAGGGTGAATCCGGTCTCGCTCACGATCTTGAAGGATCTGGTCGCCGCGGAGAACCAATACGGGACATTGAACTCAAGCAAGCCTCTGTCGAACCCCGCGAATAACTACTTCACGAACCTTCCTTTCAGCAAGACCGGGAACAGTGTCGACCTTAAGTTTGACTACGCTCCCAGTGAAAGCAACCACCTGAGCTATCGCTGGAGCTACCAGCGGACCGGCATCTTCCAGGCGCCTGCATTCGGCCCCTTCCTGGGTGGTCCGGCGGCGGGCGGCTTTGAAGCCAATGGCACCCAAAGCACATACAGCACGGCCGGGAACTACGATCACGTCTTTTCGCCAAGATTCTTTACCGAAGTGCGCATTGGTGTCGCCCACCTGCGCAACCAGGCGAACCCCAACGACTACGGAAGCAACGATGCAACCACCATCGGCATTCCGGGCGTGAACCTCTCCGGCAACAAGTTCACCTCGGGGCAGGCGTCCATCAACATCAACGACGGTTTCTCCAATCCGCTCATGGGTTACTCGGCCTCGCTGCCCTGGATCCGGGCAGAGTCCAACATTGACATGGTGAATAACTGGACGAGGATCATCGGCAACCACACCATCAAATGGGGCGTGGACCTTCGCAGGGTGCGCGACGATCTGCTGCAGGACCAGACCTTCGGCCCGCGCGGTGCGTTCACCTTCAGCGCTAATCAAACCTCCCAGGCCGGCGCCAAGACGAACATCGCCAATGACATGGCCAGCTTCCTGCTTGATCAGCCGAGCCAGACCGGCCGCGACGTGAACTCCATCTTCCCGGCCTACCGGCAATGGTGGTTCTTCGTCTATGGCGGTGACAAATGGCAGGCTACGCCGAAGACGACCATTGACTATGGGTTGCGCTGGGAGTTTTATCCGCCGGCAACGCCCAAGAACTCCGGCGGCTTCTCCAACTACATCCCAAGTAACAACACCCTGGTCATTGCCGGCATCGGCGGCAACCCGGCGAACCTCGGCATGCAGACCCGCTATCGCTACTTTGCGCCGCGCACCGGCATCTCCTACCGCGTAACCGACGCTACCGTTCTTCGCATGGGCTTCGGCATCAGCTATACGCCGTTCCCTGACAACACCTATGCGTATAACTATCCGGTTCGCTCGAACAACAGCTATCAGCCTGCGGGCGCCTCGGCCTTTACGCCTGCCGTGCTTTCTGACGGCGTAACGGTCGCAACCTTCCAGGCCGGCTTCCCGGCTCCGGTTCCGGTTCCGATTCCTTCCAATGGAATCATCCAGGCAACCACGGCGCAGTTGAAAAACCAGGTCTATTTCTACATTCCGCTCAACTACAAGAACCCCTACGCCATGTCCTGGAACGCGGTGTTGCAGCAGGCATTAGGCAACGACTACTCACTGCAGGTAGCCTATGTGGCCAATCATGGCGTGGACATTTCGGGATCGCAGAACATCAACCTTCCCGGCACGTATGGCGGTGGAAATGCCTCCATGCCTGAGAACCTTCTCTTTGGACGCACGGCGGCAACCAACCAGTACTTCCTTGCCTTTTCGTCCAATTACGAGTCGCTGCAAACGCAACTGACCAAGCGCTTCTCGCACGGCTTCTCCTTCACCACCGCGTTCACGTGGGGTAAAGAGCTGGGCTACATCAACGACGATGACGGCGGCCTGCAGTTCTTCATCGACCAGCGCCGCAATTATGGTCCTGCCGACTATGACCGGGCCAAGAACTTCGAGCAGAGCTTTACCTGGCAGCTCCCGTTCGGAAAAGGGCACGCCTTGCTCAACTCGCGCGCGGCAGACCTGATCGCTGGGGGTTGGAGGCTTACCGGGATCATTTCGGCTGTCTCCGGCCTGCCGTTTACCGTGTTTGCCAACGGAGGCACGCTGAACACGCCCGGAACCGCGCAGACTGCGAACATTACCGGCAGCATGCATGTGCTGCATCACATCGGATCAGGCCAACAGTGGTTTGATCCCTCCGTCTTCTCACAGCCCTCAGGCTGCCCCGGATCCACGACACCTTGTCCGAATCCAGGGTTGGGCAATACAGGCAGGAACCAGTTCCGCGGCCCCGCCTATATGCAGAACAACTTGTCTATAGCAAAGAACTTCGCGATATGGCGCGAGTCGACGCTGGCGATGCGCCTCGATGCCTTCCAGCTCACCAACACGCCGCAGTTCAACAACCCAAACACCGGCCTTATCACAAACTCCAACTTCGGTCAGGTCACCAGCACCCTGGGCAGCGGCCAGGGCGCAGTGAACGGCATCGGTGGCGGCCGCACTTTGCAGGCGTCAGCTACGATCAACTTCTAGCGTAGGCTGTCGTTAACCGCATCCCATAAGCCGGCCATCGCTCCCCGCGGTGGCCGGCTTCTCCTTGGGGTTTTACAATTGCACTGCTCGACGAACCCCGGCGCAATCGCCAACCGAAAGGAACTACAAACGATGAGTATTTCAAGACGAAGCTTTCTCGCAGGCGCGGGAGCCCTGGGCGCCACACTTGCGGCGCGGCCGCGCTTTGCCTTCGCGGAGTTGAATTCGCCCTTCAGGGTTGCCGTCATCAACGACGAAATTACCTCGGACTTTGATCATGCCTGTTATGTTGCGGCACATGATTTCGGCATGGGCTGGATCGAGCTGCGCTCCATGTGGCGCACAAATATTGATAGCCTGAGCCCGGCGCAGGTTGCCGAGTCGAAGAAGATCCTCGCCAAGTACAAGCTTAAAGTTACCGACATTGGAAGCCCGCTCTTCAAGACCGACTGGCCGGGAGCTCCAAAATCAAGATATGGCTCCAAGGCTGATCTGCACCTGGCCCCGGAGACAACGTTCAAGCAGCAGAACGCCATTCTTGAGCGCTGCATTGAAATGGCCAAGGAATTCAACACCAACAAGATCCGCTGCTTTGACTTCTGGCGTCTTGACGACGTAAAGCCCTATCGGGCCGCCATCAATGACAAGCTGCTCGAGGCCGCGGAAACCTGCGGCAAGCATGGCATCAAGCTGGTGCTGGAGAATGAACCCTCCTGCAACACCGCGACCGGCCGCGAAGCTGCCGCGACTCTGAACGCCATCCAGACACCGCACCTGGGCCTGAATTGGGATCCGGGCAATGCCGTCATGCGCGGCGAACTCGATGCTTTTCCCACTGCGTGGGAGATGCTGCCCAAACACCGCATCTATCACTGCCACGTGAAAAACACCATTAAGAATGCTCAGGGGAAACTCGTCTGGTCACCTGTCGACAAGGGCTACGTCAACTGGACAGCACAGTTCCGCGCTCTCAAGCAGGCCGGCTTCCATGACGCCGTAAGCCTGGAGACGCACTGGCATGGCGGCGGCACGCCGGAGCAGTCCACGCGCATCAGCTGGGCGGGGATGAAGAAGGACCTGGAGGCTGCAGGCTGCCTCTCGGCATAGCTCGTAAGGCAAGTATCCAGCTCTTGTTGGCCGGCGTGCATCCATGAGCGCCGGCCAACTCTAATGCTACGAAGTAAGATCGAGATTCGATCCGCGGGGAGCTTGCGCCTTGTACCGCAAATTCCCGCTGCGGACCCTACACCGTCGAATACTTCGTGCAAAGTTCGCGAATCTTGGCAATCTGGCCGGGCACGGCCGCGGCAGCGGTCTGTCCACCGCGCGAGTCGCCTTCATACTCCAGCGACATATAACCCTTGTGCCCCGCATCCGCAAACATCTTCCACACGCGATCCATATCAATCGGCGTGCCATCGTCGAAATGGTCGCGGATGTGCGAAACCGTTGCGTAGGGAATGCAGGCCGCGATTTGCGCATACTGGTCTTGTGTGGACGTGGGAATGAAGTGCGTAATGTCGAGGTTGATGCCCGCATAGGGCGAATTCACCCGATGCATAATCTCCAGGCAAACGTCCGCGCTCTGCGATACGCCGGAGTGATCCTCCAGGCCAAGCCGGATGCCTTTGGGCGCCGCGTAGTCGCAAGCCTCTTTCAGTCCCTCCACAACCCATGCGGTGGCCTCCTGAATGGTTGTGCCAGCGGGAAGCTTACCTGCGAACACCCGCAGATGCGAGGCGCCCAGCCGGTCTGTCACGTCGATCCATTTCTTGATGTCGCTGACCACCTGCGCCCGCTTGGCCGCATCCGCCTGCACCAGGCTCGATCCGCAGGCCGCCCCGGAAAACGGCACTGCATTTTGATAAGCCAGATAACGAAGGTTTTCGAGATACCCGGGGTCGGTGGACTTCAGGTAGTACACCGTCATATCCACACCATCCACCCGCAGTTCCACACCCTTCCTGATGAAGTCCTCCATCGTCATCTGCCCGTGCGTGAGCATCTCGCGATACGAATACGCACAGCAGCCAACCAGCAGCCTTGCCATCTTTGCCGGATCACCGGACTCCGCGGGAGCAGCTGCGCTTGCGTGCGGTGCTCCCATGCTCAATCCAGCGCCAGCCAGCGCGCCGGCCCCAGCCGTCTTTAGAAACTCTCTACGCCCCATCGTGGTCTTCATCTTGTTTCTCACTCTCCTCCTGGATGCCTGTTTGCCCGCGCGCGAACCGGGGGCAAAAATCGCGCAACCAGTCTACTCCAACTTCATGGCCTGCGTCCGGGTTCTTGTGTCACGGCGCGCCAAAATGTATCCATTCACATCATTGGGGACAAGGTATATGATGTCGCGTGACTTGAAGGCGCCTGATTTTTCCGCTTTGTTTTTTTTACCAGTATTCGCAATGAGGAGAAGGCATGGCCATGAACCGAAGAGAATTTGTCGCTAAATCCACCTGTGCGGTTTCCACTTTGGCCGCACCCGCGATCGTCCGCGCCAGTGTCCTCGGCGCCAATGCGCCCAGCAATCGTATTAACGTCGGCTTCATCGGCACCGGCCGTCAGGCCTTTGGCGCCAATATGCCGCAGATGATGGCCGTCCCAGGCGTGCAGGTGGTCTGCGTGTGCGATGCCGATAGTTGGCGCATGGCGCAGGCCCAGGCCTTTGTCAATGCCTTCTACGCGAAGCGCGACGGCCTTGCTTCCTATAATGGATGCGCGACCAAGGCGGACTTCCGGGAGGTCATCAACGATCCCAACATCGACGCCCTGATGGTCTCCACGCCCGACCACTGGCACGTCCAGATTGGCATCGCGGCAGCCAAGGCCGGAAAGCACTTTGCCATGGAGAAACCCATCAGCCTGAGCGTATGGCAGGGCCGCATGCTAGCCGACGCGGTCAAACGCTACGGTGTCACCGCACGCAACGACAGCGAATTCCGCTCCCTTCGCTCGCAAAACCACGCCGTCGAATTAGTTCGCAATGGCCACATCGGCAAGCTCGAGCGCATCGAGATCGTCTTTCCCTCTGACCCCACGCCAGTCGGCGTCCAGCCCGACATGCCGGTTCCGCCGGAGCTGAACTACGATATGTGGCTCGGTCCCACCGCGGACGTCCCTTACACGCAGATGCGCGTTCACGACCCACATCAGCATCACCTCCGTCCCAACTGGATGCGTGTCTCCACCTACGCGCAGGGCATGATTGCCAACTGGGGGCCGCATTACTTCGACATGGCGCAGTGGGCGAATAACAGCGAGCACACCGGCCCTATTGAAGTTGAAGGCCACGGCGAGTTTCCCGTCAGCCTTTGGAACACGATGATCAACTTCAAGGTGCAGTACCGCTATGCCAATGGCGTCATCCTCACCTGCGAGCAGACCCCGACCAGCACACCCAGCATTTCGTACTTTGGCAGCGAAGCCTGGCTCAAGGTTGATGGCTATCCCGGCAAGATGACCAGCAACAAGCCTGAGCTGCTCACCCGCGAGCCCGCGCCCGGCGAGTTGAACTTTTCCAAAACACTTTGGGACAAGAACGACTTCATCGCCGCTATCCGCGAGCATCGCCAGCCGCTCGAGCCCATCGAGGTCGGCCACCGCGCCATTACAATTGGCCAGATCGGGCTGATCGCATGCCAGGTGCAGGACAAGCTGCGCTGGAATCCCGAGAAGGAGATCTTCGAAGGAAATAACTGGGCGAACTCGATGCTCGCCGCGCCGTTAACAAGGCCGCAGTGGACGTTTTCCTGATCGCGCCAAGTCAACCAGCCTGGGATGTTATTGCGGGAAATTCGTCATTGGTCTGTCCTGATCTTCCCTTGAAGGCGCTCTGCCGGCACGCGTTCCCTGGGGGGCGCGCCAGCTTGTAGGTCGCGCCTTCGGGATACAGCATCCCGGTATTGCTACAAGTTGCTGGTTACTGCAATCGCGCATCGCGTACTTTTTCCAGCGCCTTCTTCGATCGGGCCGCCGATACAACCAACACATCCTACTGGGAGAACGGCACGCCATCGATCTCGATTTACCAACTCACTTTACTTTAATCACGACAACCTGCTCAGGGGTTCCATTATGGCGCATGCTGCGCTGAGCGGCTTCCATGAAAGCGAAGATTTCCAGAGTCTCTTGCGATGTAACCGGCACTGCACCGCCGCGCATGAAAGCCACAACGGCATTGAGCAAGGGCGCATAGCGGATGGGGATGTTTTGCTGCACCTGGCTGTGTCCGTCGCTCTGAAAGATGGCCGAGCCAAATTCAAAGTCAGGGCGCAGCAAATTCACAACGCCTACGCGGCCATCACGCCACACAGCGGTAATGACGTCCGCGCTCCCGCTGTGGATGCGCGCCACGCTCCGCACGCCCGGGCCCATGATGGCATAGAGCGCCTCGATGCTGTGAATGCCATACCAGGAGAGATCAAGTGGATAATTCGAGCCCAGCGCTCCCGGTCCCCAGACTTCCGCGCCCAGCACTTCCTTTCCGCTCGTCTGCGGAATTACGAACCGCATTGCCGATGAGCTGAACCACTCCACATGGTGAATCCCGGCGAATTGCACCAGGCGCTGCGCCTCTTGCAGCGTGGGCGCAAGTGGCTTGTCGACAAAGATCGGCTTATGGCAGGCCGCCGCCGACTCAAACTCTGTCTCTCGGTCCTCGGGATCAACGCTAAGAAGAAGAATTCCATCCACTCTGGAGCAGAGATCATGAATCCGCGCAACAAAAGGAATATGCCAGCGCTGGATCAGCTTCGCCGTAATTGCGCCAATGCGATCGCGGCTGAGCGGAAATGCGGGATTTCCCCCACGATAGGCGGCCACAATCCGCGCGCCCATCACATGGTCAGGCGCGCTTTCGTCATTGAGGATACGCGTAAACTCCACCGCATGTGTTGAGTCCGTTCCGATAATGCCAAGACGCAGATTGGCCGGATTCGCAGGCCAGAGGCAATCTGCGAACGCGAAAATAAGCACGACGAACCAGTAATGCAAAAATTTGCGGCGGGCCATCCGGCCTCCCTCACAGGATCGGAATCGCTGCTGAGCAATCTCTGCTCCGATACCTGGCGGCGCGCAGCCCGGCGATTCGGCTTTGCCAATGGAGTTCTCTCTTGACAACGAAATCCTCTGGTTCTATTGTCTAATATCACGTAAAAAACAGAATTCATTCTACTGGAAAGAACGGAAGGGATGGATGCAGACTTTCCCGAAGTCAGAGCCGGAACTGGAAGATGCCCTGACGCGGCCAAACGAGAAGGATATTTCTGCTGCGTCCCAGCTCAGCGGGGACGTGGTAGTACTCGGCGCGGGAGGCAAGATCGGACCCAGCCTCGTAGTGCGCATCAAGCGGGCAATTGAAGCGGCCGCCGTGCCGTACCGCGTGAAAGCTGTTGTCAGAAGAGATCGCAACGGCGATTTTGCCGCTTACGCAGACCGGGTGGATGTGATCGAAGCGGATTTGCTCGATGGCGCCAGCTATGATCGGCTGCCGGATGCGCCGAACGTGGTCTTCATGGCGGGCAGGAAGTTTGGCTCCGTGGGCGACTTGCCGTTAACCTGGGCAACGAATGTTTGGATTGCCGGGCTTGCGGCCAGCCGTTATCGTGGCTCTCGGATGGTGGCGTTTTCCACCGGCAACGTGTATCCATTTGTTCCGGCAGAGGCCGCCGCGCCTACAGAAGCAACGCCGCCAGCTCCCGTCGGCGAGTATGCGCAATCGGCGCTGGGGCGTGAACGGATTTTCGAACATTTCGCAAAGACGACGGCAACGCCTGTACTGATCTTCCGCCTGAACTATGCAGTCGATCTGCGTTATGGTGTGCTCGTGGACATCGGGCAGAAAGTACTGCATGGTCAGCCCATCGATCTGACCATGGGCTACTTCAATGCCATCTGGCAGGGTGATGCAAATTCCTATGTCTTGCGCTCGTTCGCGCTATGCGATGTGCCGGCGAGGCATCTGAATGTCACAGGACCGCAAACGCTCTCTGTGCGCACGGTTGCGCGCCGCTTTGGCGAGCTCTTTGGCATTGCGCCCATTCTGACCGGCCAAGAAGCAGCGACGGCTCTGCTAAGCGATGCGTCGCACTGCATGCGGGAACTGGGACCGGTGGAAGTAACAGAGGATGAGCTGATCGAGATGACTGCCCACTGGCTAAGTGCCGGGAAGCCCACGCTCGGCAAGCCGACTGGATTCGAGAGACGCGATGGAACGTTCTAAGGCATGGTATCGGAAGTTTCGCGATGGGACCGTGATCCCCGCGCATCCGCTTGCGCTTACGGCAGAGCGAAAGCTGGACGAGCGGGGCCAGCGCGGCCTCTCGCGCTACTATGCCGCGGTTGGAGCCGGTGGCATCGCCGTTGGGGTTCACACAACGCAATTTGCGATTCGCGAGCCGTCAATCGGACTCTATGAGCCTGTGCTCGCGCTCGCGGCAGACACACTGGCCGGGCGTGACATGATCCTGATTGCCGGCGTTTGCGGGCGTACCCAACAGGCCGTCCGCGAAGCAGAGACGGCGCGGAAGCACGGCTATCAAATAGCGTTGCTGAGTCTGGCAGCTTATCGTGATGCATCGGACGAAGAGGTTCTTGCGCATGTGCACACGGTCGGCGACGTGATGCCGCTTATGGGTTTTTACCTCCAGCCGGCTGTGGGCGGACGCATGTTTTCGTATTCCTTCTGGCGCAGGTTTGCCGAGATTGAGAGCGTGATCGGGATCAAGGTGGCCCCGTTCAACCGCTACGCCACACTGGATCTTCTGCGCGGAGTGATTGATTCCGGGCGCGCCGACGCCATTGCGCTGTATACCGGTAATGATGACCATATCGTGCTGGATTTGCTCTCGCCCTTTCACCATGCCGGGAAGACGGTTCACTTTCGCGGAGGACTCCTGGGCCATTGGGCGGTGTGGACTTTGGGTGCTGTACGGCTGCATCGCGAACTGCGCAGCCAGCCGGACTCCGCGACTTTAGTTGACAGCAGCTGGCTGGTGCGGAGTGCAGAGGTGACCGACATGAACGCTGCCGTCTTTGATGTGGTGAATGGATTTCACGGGTGTATCGCCGGCATTCACGAGGTTCTGCGCCGCCAGGGACTGATGCAGGGCCGCTGGTGCCTGAATCCGAACGAGGATCTGTCGCAGGGCCAGAGCGAGGAAATCGATCGCGTGATCGCAGCCTATCCGCACCTGATCGACGATGATTTCATCGATCAGCACCGCGATGAGTGGCTCTCATAAACATCAGTCAATCCGATGGGGGTGGAGGTCCCCCGTAGCGTCCCATGAAGATAGTGCTTGGCCGGAGCGGCTTCGCGCTCGACATTCTCGCCAATCTGGTGATTGGCTTGCTTGCGTCGCGGCGTAAAGGTTCGGGCACACGGAGGTACTTTCTGACGGGTAAACATGTTGCGTGGCATGCTATTCATGGAAGCTACGCTGTTCAGTGACCAGGCTGCCGAGGTCGACGTGGAGCAGCTGGTCAACACCATCAAGGAACTCTTTCAGGAGAAGATGCAACCGTGAAAATCACGCGCATATCAACCCTGGTTGTCAACGCGCGCATGCGCAATTGGATTTTTGTGAAGGTAGAAACCGATCAGCCCGGTCTCTATGGATGGGGCGAGGCGACGCTGGAGTGGAAAACGCACAGCGTCGTCGGCGCCGTGCAGGATCTTTCCGTGCTGCTGATCGGTCAGGATCCGCGGCGCATTGAGCACATCTGGCAGATCATGCACCGCCAATACTTCTGGCGCGGCGGCATAACCAATCTTTCCGCCTTGAGCGGCATCGACCAGGCCCTCTGGGATATCAAGGGAAAGATACTCGGAGAGCCGGTATGCAATCTGCTGGGCGGGCCGGTGCGTGATACCCTGCGCTTCTACGATCATCTCGGCGGAGGACTGCTGGAGAACATGTACAAGACGATCGAGCCCGCGGAGTTCGCCGAGCGCATTCTTATGAGCGCGGAAAAGGGTTTTACCGCGGTCAAGGCGATGCCCATCCCGGTCTCAGAGCTGGTTGAGAGCGCATCGACTCTGAAGCGGGCCGCGCGCTGCGTGGAAGCAATGCGCAATGCGGTGGGCGATGAGTTTGACATCATGCTTGATCTGCATGCGCGCTGCACTCCGGCGGCGGCCATTCAATTCGGACGGATGCTCGTCGACTACAACCTCTACTGGTACGAAGAGCCATGCTGGCCAGAACACATGGATGCTCTGGTAGAAGTTGCGCGCGCACTCCCCATGCCGATCGCTACCGGGGAACGGCTGGTGGGACGCTGGGAGTTTCGCGAACTGCTTGAAAAGCGCGCCTGCGCAATTATTCAGCCGGATGTCTCCCATTGCGGCGGCATCAGCGAGGCCCGTCGAATCGCGGCGATGGCCGAGACGTATTCGATCTCGGTGGCCTGTCATAATCCGCAGGGACCGGTCTCGACCGCGGCGTCAACTCATGTTGGATTTGCGACTCCCAACTATCTGATTCAGGAGATGGTGCGCGCCGACGTTCCGTGGCGCAACGATATCGTGAGCGAGTTTATTCCCCTTGAAGCGGGTATCTGCACCGCGCCTACGCGCCCTGGACTGGGAATTGAAATCAATGAACAGGAGGCCCTGAAGCATCCCTTCCAGCCGGAGATCATCATGGCCTACAACCACCGTGATGGTTCGGTTGCGGACTGGTAGGCAGGAGGTAAAGGAATCTTCAGCGTACAGGGGATCAATGGTTACGGCGGCCGCGCGGCAGGAGGCAGGAGTGGGTTGTCAATAGTAGCTTTTTCCCGCAAGAAGATGTCGTACTTGAACCGGAATGGCGCATAACCTCAATTTTTGGCGGGCCGTTCTTCAAGCCTTACTGCGGATGTAGGGGGTGATATAGTTGGCGTCTCCCAGATCGTTGGAGATGCTTTTCGCAACTTTGATGACGGCGCTGAGCAGGAGGCGCTTACGCTTCTCCGGGCAGCGCGCTGTCGGAGTATTGACGCTGATTGCGCCGCAGACCGTCTGTGCCGCGTCAAAGAGGGGCGCGCCAATAATGAGCGCTCCTGAGACCGTCTCTTCGTTGTTGACGGTGTATCCTGTCCGGCGTGCCTGCGCCAATTCCGTCTTCAACTGCAGCATTCGCGTCTTCGTGCGCGGAGTAAATGGAGTGAGGGTGTTGCTTGCAAGAAGAGCGGACAGTTCTTCTGCCGGGATATAAGCGGCCACGGCCTTTCCGAGCGCGGTTGCGTGGATGGGGCAGATATCGCCGATGTGGAACGTGAGACGCAGAGGATGGGAGGTCTCCAGAACATCGACCAGAACGACCGACTGTGGTCGCCTTTCTGCCAGCGCAACAGACTCATCGAGAGCGTCGCGCAGTCGGGTAAGATGGGGCCGCGCCAGCTCGGTCAGGCCCAGCCGCACCGCGTTGCGCCGCGCCAGACCGGCGGTCCGCAGGGTCAGGCGATAAAGGCCGTTTGTCTCCGGCTGCTCGACATAACCGGCTTCCTTGAGCGTGTACAGAATGCGGAAGACTGAACTCTTCACCAGTCCGACCTCCGCAGCGACTTCACGCAGCGCCTTGCCATGCTCGCTTGCCGACAGGGCTTCCAAGACCGCCATTGTTTTAACCACGAGTTCAATGTGGTTTTTTGCCGCCATTGACGATCCTTTCCCGTTGCCGAAAGCCGGCCGGAGATGACTCTCGACGTCAGCGTACGATAGATTATCTAGTGAATCATAATTGATTCTACCTGATAGAACGGCGCAAAACAAACGCAGAATGTTGCCGAGGATTCTGGACAATCATCTTGCTCTTATTGCCTGGCAGTGCTGAACGGGCGATCGTGAATCCTCCGCCGAGCTTTTACCAGAGGGCGTAAAAGCGAAAAAGCTATGCGTGCTCCTCCATGTGAAAGAGCAGGAATTTGAGATGGATAGATGTAGAGGCTTGGAGCGCAATCCGCAGCTGGTAATGGCTGGAGATGAATGATGAAGCATGGAGGGCTCTTCCTTAGCCTGCCGGTAGCCGCATTGAGTGGATTTTTGGCGGTCGCTCTGCAGGCATTGGCGCCGGCAAACTCCGTGGCTGCGCATCCCGTGATGTCGGCGGAAGCGCAGCGCGGCGCGAATGTGTTCGCGTCGAATTGTGCGTTTTGTCACGGCCCAACCGCCAAGGGCACTGCCTCCGGGGTCAGCCTGATCGATTCATCACTGGTGCGTCATGACAAGGGCGGCGACCTGATCGGGGAGGTGCTTCGCGACGGCCGGTCAGATAAAGGCATGCCCCCGTTTCCCAGC
This sequence comes from Acidobacteriota bacterium, assembly GCA_021799405.1. The sequence continues at coordinate 20,408 of JAJZAL010000025.1, read as the reverse complement.
CTGAACACGACGCAAGTTACCGAGCTCGCCGCCTTTCTGCACGCCCGCATTGCGATTACAGACAGCGTGGAAACAGGAGGGCCGCGCGGCGGTTACCAGTTGCAGAAATTGCTGACCGGCTCTGTCCAGGCCGGTAAGCAGTTCTTTGACGGGCAGGGAGGCTGTACAAAGTGCCATTCGGTGACCGGAGATCTGGCGGGGATTGCAAAGAAATTCCGGCCGGTAGAGCTGGAAGCCCGCTTCCTGTATCCCAGTGCGAAGGTTGCCGTCGCTACGGTTACCTTGCCCTCCGGAAAGGTGTTCAAGGGAATCCTGCAGCACCGCGATCCGTTTTATATATCGCTGATCGATGCAAATGGACATTATCACTCGTGGCTACAGCCCGGCCCGAAAGTCTCCGTGACCGACCCTCTTGAGGCGCATGTGAAATTGCTTAGCCGCTATACAGACAAGGAAGTCCATGATGTCTTCGCATATCTTGAAACACTGCAGTAAGCTCGCGTTGGCCGCGACAATGGTGGCTAGCATATCCGGCTTGCTCTCAGCGCAGCAGTCATATAACACTGGCAGCGTGCCGCCCGTCGGCAAGCAGTGGCTCACCTATCTTGGCGATTCCTCTGGTAAGCGCTTTAGCGCTCTTACGCAGATCAACCGCACTAATGTAGGCTCGCTCACGCTCAGCTGGGCCTTTCAAGCCCACAGCGTGACGATTAAGTCGACACCGCTGATGGTCAACGGAGTACTCTACTTTTCCGTCCCCGACTATGTGTGGGCAATCGATGCGTTGACCGGAACGAAGATATGGGAGTTCTCGCGCCCCGCAAACGGCGACCATGTGGGTAATCGCGGAGTGGCGTATTACAAGGATCGTATCTACTTCGGAACCACGGATGCGCATGTCATCTGCCTCGATGCCCGTACCGGCAAGGAGATCTGGGACGTCACGATGGCCGATGTAGCGTTTGGTTATTACATTAGTCTGGCGCCGCAAATAGTCAGGAACATGGTCATTGTGGGCACTTCGGGTGACTCGGCCGATGTAGCTCATGATATCTCCGCTCTCGACTGGAAAACCGGAAAGGTGATGTGGAAGACCAGAACGACGCCTGCGGCTCCGGGCGCGCCGGGTTCAGATACCTGGTCGGATCCGAAGGTGATGCTGCGGGGAGGCGGCTCCGCCTGGATGAGCGGAACGTACGATCCGGACCTCAACACGATTTACTGGGGAACCGCGAATCCTTCCCCGGTAATTGCCGGTGTTACCCGCAAAGGCGCGAACCTCTTTACAGATACCATCCTGGCCATGAATGCCGATACCGGCAAGGTGCTCTGGTATTACCAGACTAATCCCCACGATACCCGCGACTGGGATTCCGTTCAGACGCCGATTCTCTTCGATGCGCCCTTCCACGGCAGGATGCGCAAGCTGCTGGCGCAGGCGGCCGGCAATGGCTATTACTTCCTGCTGGATCGTGTAACCGGCGAGCATCTGGTTACCACGAAGTTTGTCAAAGGAAGCTGGGCCAAGGGACTTGATGCCGATGGAAGGCCGGCTCCCGATCCAAACGAGGAACCGAAGGAGGATGGCACACTGATTGACAGTGCATCCTTCGGTGGAACAGATTGGATGCCGCCCAGCTATGATCCGCAGACCAGGGAGATTTACGTCACTGCGCGCGAGGGCTATAGCCTATGGTACCTCGCGCTCGACAAGTATGGCCTGCCGGTGGATCACCAGGGCGGCGGATCGGAATCGCTGATCTCCAATTACTTCACGCTGGCAATTAACTATGAAACCGGCAAGGTGGTCTGGCGCCGCCCTTCGGGCGAAGGGTTTGGCTTCCCAGGTATTCTTACCACTGCGGGCCACCTGCTGGTGACCGGCGATCTGGATGGGAACCTCCTGATTCTCGATCCTGAAAATGGGCATGTGCTATGGCACGTCAGACCCGGCGCCATCATGAACAGCGCGCCGATGACCTACGAACTTGAAGGCAGGCAGTTCATTGTCGCCACAGTGGGCAGCGTTGTATATGCATGGACTCTGCCACAGGATCAGAAGCTATCCGTGAACTAATCCAGAGCGAAGCAGGTTTGACGCGAAGCCGCAGGATCTTTCGCGGCTGGTGGGTTGCAGCCGCGGCCTCGGTTACCTACGGCATCGCCCAGGGAATTCCCTATTACAACGTCAGCTTTTTCTATGACTATTTTGAGCGCTCGTTCGGTTGGAGCAAGGCGGAGATCACGCTGGGCTTTCCCCTGGCCGCTTTGTTCATGGTCTGGGTTGGGCCGGTTTTGATTCCGCGCTTCTCGCAGCGCAAACTGATTCTGTTCGGCACCTTTTGCACGGCGCTTTCCCTTGCTGGATTTGCATGGATGGGCGGTTCGCTGGGCGTATATCTTGCGCTGTGGGCGCTTTATACCGTCGGCTATCTTACCTCCGGACCCATTCCACATCAGATCATCATCACGCACTGGTTTGAGCGCAGACGCGGCACCGCGATGGGTATTGCCTATCTCGGCGTAGGCATCATTGGCGCGCTCGGTTCTGTCCTGGTGAACCGGGTAACCGCGGGACACGGATTTCGGACTGCGCTGTGTGCGCTGGCAGTCTGCATGTTTGCCGGATGGCCGCTGGTCTGGTTTGTTTTGCGCGACACGCCGGCGGATTGCGGCGAATATATCGACGGCCTGGAAGCCGCCGCTGCGCCCCTGCCGGGATCCGCGCTCTCTATCCAGTCTCTGTTGCGGCTTCGCGCCTTCTGGATTCTGCTCTTCGCGAGTGTTTGCTCGCTCGCATCCATCGGCGCCATTTCGCAGCACATGAAGTTCATCTTCCTCGACGCTGGCTTCAAGCCAGGGCAGCAGCTTGACTCTACCTGGCGCACCGCTTCGGTGATTGTGCTCTGTTCCAGCACCGCCGGCCGGCTCCTGATCGGAGTGCTCGCAGACTGCATCTCCACGCGCATCGTGATGATCGGCAGTTATCTGCTGACTGCGCTGACAGTGGCGCCCTTACTCACGCTGCATCCTTCTCACACGCCCTATGGCTTCTCGATTCTCTTTGGCATTGCGATGGGTGCAGACTATATGCTCATCCCGCTGATGGTGGCTGAGGAGTTCGGCCTGGCGACGGTAGCGCGCGCCATGGCCATCATCCTTCCCGTGAACACGATTGCGCAGGCATGGTTTCCCTATTTCATTGCGGTGCTGCGTGACCACTCCGCCAGCTATCGCTCTCCACTCTTCACGGTGCTGGCTGTGGCTTTACTGGGCGCGCTCTCCATGCTGGCCCTGCCAGCGGGTGACCGGTCGGCTGCGTAATGAGCAGCGACCGCGGAATTCAGAATCTTATCATCCAGTTGCGCCGCCTACGTGATCTCGCTCATACCACTGAACTGCGGCCAGTATCGAGAGGGTCGCGAGCGCGTTATCCGTCATCATAGCGGGCCTGTTTCCGGTGGCTGGACGACCAATAAGCCCGACTCCTTAACTACACGGGCTTATCAGAAGTTGGCGATGAAGCTCCGAAGAAGACCGAGTGCAGTATGCATTCGGTAGCGCCGCAATTACTGTGAGCCTTCAGAAACGGTGACGAGTACGGGTGAGCGGAGTTACGAATCCCACGCTTGTAGAGCCTGGACGACTAATCCAGAATTCGACTCGCGGTGTGCTCTGCAAAATCCGGCATGGGGACAATCTCCGCTAGACCGCGCGGATCGCGATTCATGGGCGCGATGCCGGTGGTGTTCACATACCAATGCATGAGCCGCTGTTCAGCGTTGTGCTGTACCGCGGCATACGCTGCTTCCCCGAAGCGGTTGTTGCGTTCTTGCGGATCATCCTTACGCAGGTAGAGCTCCGAGATTCCCTGCGGACGTGAGACAAAGGTGTAATCGGCGGTGCGAACCGCAGCCACTCGCGAGACGGTTTCAGGTTCAGCGATCTGTAAATGAAGGCGGTCGTAGTACCAGGTGTTCTTGGCCGGAACCGGCTCGAAGCACTGCGCCTCATACGTGTTGAAACCACCTTCCGTAAAGGCCCCGCGCTCGTGATCCCCCGGCCCGCCGAGGATCTGCGGCATTAAAGATCGCGCAAAGTGCGTATGGCTGGCCTGTGTGCCTGCAAGCTCTAGTGTTGTCGCCATGAAGTCAAAGAGTTCAACCGGTTCTGCAACGCGATGACCAGCCTTGCCGCCCGGCACGCGCGCGATCAATGGCACATGCGTCAGACAGCGTTCCATACCGGAAGGCCACTTTTCCACCAGGCCAAAATCGCCCGCGTAATCGCCGTGGTCCGATACGACAAACAGTGAGGTGTCAGCCGCATGGTTTGTACGCTCCATCGCGTCCAATAGCTCGCCAAGCAGCCAGTCTACATAGGCGGTTTTGTCGAGATAGGTTGCTCGAATTCTGCGGTAGACATCGGGCGAAACCGTGTCAAGGCCGTAGGCCTGCAGCATGCGCTCGATATGCTTTGGTCGGTTGGGCAAATTCGTCGGCAGCAGATTTTTCACATCCGCCGGGTCATGTAACCCAGCGAAGCCTTCAGGGGCGTTATAGGGCGGATGAGGCGAACCAAGCGCAAGAAAGAGAAAAAACGGCCTATCGGCTTCGCGCCGACTGAGAACGCGCTTTGCCGCTTCAATAATGTGATAATCTCCGCTTTCGCGGCGATCACCTGGAGGAATGTCGCTGATGAAGGTGAGCGGACCGGGAGGTTTGATCGCCTGGCGGCTGGCGGCCGATCTGGCATGCGGCATACTGTCAACTTGAAACTCCTTATCCAGGCCCCACGCTGTCACCGAGTCGTCAAACGTGCGTGCAGCCAGCGCGTCGTTCTTCCCGGCCCAAAAGACGTCGTAGTCCGCTTTACGGAGATCGCGAAAGAGATTCGGTTCATCTGGGCGCAAGAAATACATCTGCGATCGATGCCCTCGCACTGACGTTGGCCAGCCGGTCAGCATCGAGCAGCGCGACGCTCCGCAGATCGGATAAGCAACGTGGCAATCTTCAAAGAGAACGCCCTCACGTGCAAGCCGGTCGAAATTGGGCATCTTCCCAATCTTGTTGCCATAGCATGACAGAACATCTGCCCGCAATTCGTCGGGCATGAAACACACGATATTCTGCCGCGAGCGAATTGCGGAGTCTATCTGGGCCGCTTTGCCTGCAGTCGAACTTGCCGCCGTCTGGGCGCCCGTTAACGGAGCTGTCGCGCCGGTCAGCAAAGTTGCGCTCGACCAACCGAGAAAGCGCCTTCGTGAAAGATCGCTCATTATCATCCCCCTGTACGTCCTCTACAGCCACGGTTATAGGTACCGGATATCACACTTACGAGACAATTCGATCCGTACTAAATTGCACACCCTGTTCAATCGACTCCGAAGTCAGGACTGAACACCTACCCGCCGAATGCTCGCGACTTGCGTTGTGACTGAAAAATCATCATGTTGTCAAGGCCGAGCGAATTTCTTCGTGCGTGGCATCGCCCCCTGTTCAGGTTCCCTGAGCCGCGCACATGATCTGCCAAACACAACCCAATCACGAGATGCGCGGTCCGATGGAATAAGAAAGTAATCTGCGTGTGCAAGTCGGATCAGAAGATATATTTCGCGGACAACTGGAAGAAGCGAGCATCGGGCATAAATGTCTGAAAGCTCCTGGAGGTAGTAATCTGACCGCCATTTGTATTGTCATTCTTCACACTGGGATTGCCGTAGGCGGGCGTATTAAGAAGATTGAATGCGTCAGCGCGAAACTCAAAATGCTGCTCATGATAAGTCGCAAAGTCTTTAAACAATGACATGTCGATACGTTCATAGCCTGGGCCGTAAATCTGATTTCGCTTTCCGCCCAGATATGTAACCACCTGAGAATAGTCTGACACTAAGGATCCCGCTCCCGACTTGGGGATTGACGATCCGGGCAAGGGGTTTGCAAAGGCGCAGGGGTTATACCAGTTCCTCGTGTTTTTGGTGCGAGTTGGACAGGTGACACCAGGGTTTGTAGGATCAGGAGTTCCACCCGGTGCAAAGTAGTCTGTGCCTTTTACAATTGCAAACGCACTGCCTCCGGATGCTGTGGCGATATCCGGAGTAACATTGAATGGCTGACCAGTCTCTGCGGAGAAAGTAAGGTTCGCCGCCCAATCTCCCGCTATGACATTGAGTACATTTTTGTGGTTCATATAGACGCGCCCTACTCCGAACGGTAGCTCATAAAATCCGTTAAAAGTAAATCGCTGGCGAACATCGAATTCAGAATTGCTATAGTCCTCAGAGATCGGAATTAAATTCGTGTTGCGGTAGGGACCGCCATAGCCGCCAAGGGGCTGAATCGCATCGTCCAGAGAGTGGGACCACGTGTACGTCGCAAGAAAATTCAGCCCATTCGCGTAGCGCTTCTTCAGACTCGTCTGGAAGGAGTTATAGTCAGACATACCAGCATAATGCATAAATTGCGTTGCTCCAAAATCCGGGAACGGGCGAACAAACTGCTCGTTGTTGGCTGGATTTTGCAATGCTTCAGGGTTGTTGAAATCTACCTTTGTCTCCAAGTGGCGCGCCCCGCTCCCGACATACCCTAAGGACGCGACCATGTTACTTGATAAGCTGCGCTCTACCGTTACGTTGTAGTCCATTGCATAGGGAGTCGTTGCCAAGGCATCAGAGCCTTGCATGGTTGGAAAGCGGACGAAATTCTGCAGGCCTGCTGCTAATGCTGAAGAGAAGCCGTTTTCCAGGGTTATTCCAGTGGATGGGCAGTTATTTGCGCTACAATTTGGAGCACTGAAGTTGTCTGTAAAACTAAAGGGATAGTTATTTCCCAAATTGTCAGCGCCTCCTATGTCCACTAAGCCACCGTAAAAGACGCCGAAGCCGCCGTGTATCACGGTCTTAGGATCTACCGAATAGGCAAAGCCAATTCGGGGGGCGAAATTCGCCTTTTGGGCGTCAATCAAATATGGGTTGCCAGAATACTGCAGAGTGATGTTATCTTTCGCCAAGAGTGCGATAAAGTTCGGAGACAGGGCTACGTTCTTACTTTCTGCCGGTATCTGGTATACCGCAGATCCGGTGGCAACGCCCAAGGGTCCAGTAACATGGTACGTGGCTTGCCGGCCAGCATTCTCTTTGTATGTCTGAGTAAAGTCATAACGGAGGCCGAGGTTCAAGGTCAACGTCCTGCTCACCCTCCAATCGTCCTGGAAATATCCAGCGTCATACCAGCGGGCATCGTTGACCTCTGATTCGTTTGACACTGATGCGGCGTGGACTTGATCTGCCAGGAAATCTGCCGCTCCAAATCCTGTAAAGCTCTTTCCTAGATTACTCGTGTACAGACCGCTAAATTGGTATTGACCTCGCGAGAAGGCTGGCTGCAAGATGGCAAAGCGAATACTTTGGAAGTTGAGCCCAAACTTTAACGAGTGATTCCCGACAATCTTTGTGATGTTATCCAGAATCTGGTAGATGTTCTGGTGTTCAATTGACGGATCATAGGAATCTGAGCCAAGCTGATTAATTCCGCTGATCTGGGCCTGTGGCAAACCGCCATTGAAGGGGAACCCATTCCCGAAAGGAATACCGCCGAGACCAAGTGTCCCGGCGAGATTAGTGGCGTAATTTACTTGAAGGAATGAGTAAGCGCCCCAGTCGTATCCGATTCGAAATTCATTGGTAAGCGTTGGTGTGAAAATATGAGATTCGCTGAACATGAAGCTTTCACTTAGGCTGTCATCATAACCGGTCGCATAATTATTTGCTCCGTCAAGAACAGGTCCGAGCGGCGGCGTTATATAAGCGGGGATGTGTAAGTAGCTGAAGCGCGCGTAGGACTCATCTTTCGAGCTGAGATTCCAGTCCATACGGCTATCCCATTGCCAAGTATCGCTGAGCTGTTTCAGGTTCGTAGTATAGTTATTGTAAGTTTTTCCTCCGTTGGCGTTAGGCAAAGGGTATAAATTCAGAAGAGATTGCGCTACCTTATTGATCTGCTGCGGGCAGAAGGTATTGTTTTGTCCACTGCATGAGAGCAGGGCGGTACCGCCGGAGTTCGGCTGGTAGAGTTGAATTGGCTTGCTGGATCCGGTCAAAGAAGTGTTCAACAATTCAGAGAAATTCCCCTGGCGCATGAGAGGTGTTGGGACCGTAATGGTGGTGGGCTGACCTATGACTATGCGATTAGCCTCAGCATCCCCGAAATAGAAGAGCTTGTTCTTGACGATGGGAAGTCCCAATGTCGCGCCAAACTGGTTCTCCCGATATTCTGGAATAGTCAGAGCATTAAAGTCACGCGCATCTAAAACATCGTTTCTGAAATATTCCCACAGATCGCCGTGGACCTGATTTGTACCAGATTTGATGCTGGCATTAATGACAGCGCCGGCAGAATGACCGAACTCGGCGCTATAGTCGGATGTGTCGACTTTGAACTCAGCCAGCGCATCCGGTGGTGGGCGGACAACGAAACTCGCGGCGCTCTGCAGATCGGGCAGAGCAGTGTTGTCGTCCACGCCATCCAGAATAAAGTTGTTTTGCGTGGCAATTTGGCCGTTGGCGAAGAAGTCGCCTGTACCGCTGCCGCGCGAATTCCCTGAAGACGGAGCAACGCCGTTGGCGAGTTGCGCGACGAAGACCCAGTTTCTTCCGTTTAGCGGTATATTGTTAATGGTTTCGGTGCTCATTACCTGGCCGACGGAGCCCTGCTGGGTCTGTAAGAGTGGGGGCGCTGTCGTTACCGTGACGGTCTGAGTTACTTCGCCGGGTGTTAAGGTGAGATCGACATTCAAGCGCTGCTGCAGGTTCAATTGTATGTGTTCTTGTGTCGTCGCTTTAAATCCGGCAGCGGTTGCGTTTACCCTATAGTTACCAATTTTAATAGGTGAAAATACGTAGATTCCGCTGCCATTCGATGTGGTATGAAGCACGACGCCTGTGTTGATTTCGGTGAGTGTGACTTGAGCACCGGGAATCACTGCTCCGGAACTGTCCTGGACGACGCCTGTGATTGTGCCTTGGTCAACTTGGGCAGTTGTCTGCCGAGCGGTGAAGAAAAGTAGAAACAATCCAAAACACATCCACGGAATTACTGATGCAAAGCCTCCCAAATGTTTTCTCATCATCTATCCTCCTGTCAGATTGAGTGCGAAGCCTCGATTGGGGAATGCTCCTCGGAGTTCGTGATTACAACGGATGCCTTCGACTTCTACGCGGGCCGCATGGACGAGTTCGTAAACGTCTCCATGATGGCCAAATCTATGATTGCCACGCACACTAAGCATGCATCAGGCGCATCGCAAGTATGAAACGGTAAGGAGCGCGTCTAATGCCTGCTTACATACGGCAAGTATCAAGATTGCAATAAGATAACGTGCATTCAGTAACCTTGAGATGGCAGGTAAAATACCTGCGCGAACGTTCCAAATGAGTTTCTGGATAGTCCTTGAGGCCCATGCTCATCGGGTAGCTGCAATGTTGGCTAGTGCGACTAAAGCGCGCTTCGCGACTGCATCTAACATGATGCAAATGAATGATTTGCGAGTCTGCAATGGATTGGAAAACTCACTCTGTTCCAGATCTAGTGCGGTGTGATATGCTGGCCCGGCTATATGAGAGGCTCCGTTCCGGGTGATTTAAGATGAATTCCTCGAATGGCGTTCAGGGTTTGGCGATGATCCCCTCATCTGGGCTAGGGGCAATGGACTCTGGTCCTCCGCTCTGCAATGATGTAGAGGCGGTACTGGCGCAGCTTGAGCGGATCGTCGAAAGTCCTGCATTTCGGAACAGCAAGCGATATCCGCGCTTCCTAAGATTCATCGTCGAACAAGCGTTGCTCGGACATGCGGACCGCCTCAAAGAACGCCTTCTGGGCATCGAGGTTTTCGATCGTCCGCCCGATTATGATCTGGCAACTGATCCGATCGTCCGCGTCGCTGCCGGAGAAGTGCGCAAGCGGCTGGCACAGTACTACGTCGAGAACAGCCATGCGAATGAACTGCGCATCCAATTGCAGCCAGGCTCGTATGTGCCCGAATTCCACTCGCCGCCTAAGGAAATTCCATCCGAAGCGACTTTGAATCCGGCGCCGATCGCAGGCCTTCCTCCTCTGGAGAACCCGACAAGTCATTTTTCGCCCTCCAGGAACAAGGTGGGCATCACCATGATTGTGGCAGGTTTCAGTCTGGCCACGATTTTGTGTCTATACGTGGTTAGCAGGCCATCCCCTATCCAGGAGTTTTGGCGGCCATTCATGGAGTCTGCCGCCCCACCGCTCCTGTGCCTGGGTGACCAAGGACACTCCCAGCCAGACGAAGGTGGTGAAGGGCCGGGGCTGCGAACGGGAATTAACAGCTTTGACTATCTGGCGCTCGGTGACGTTGAGGCTCTACACCGGATTTCAACAATCTTCGATCGCAGAGGCAAAGCAACCTCGATCTCGAACGCGCGCTCGACAACCTTTGCCGATCTATGTCGGCAGCCCGTAGTTCTTATTGGCGGCAGTCCGAACCAATGGACGATGCGCTATATGCAACTCTTGCGCTATCAGCTCGTCGCGAATTTCACGCCCGGCGTTAATGGCATCCTTGATCGAAATGATCCTCACCGACTCCGCTGGGCTGTCGACTTCAATGCTCCATACAGCACGATTCCAAAGGAATATGCAATTGTTGCCCGGTTTTTTAACTCCGCAACTGGCCAGCCGACCGTGATTGCCGCAGGCGTTGGCGCGAACGGAGAAATTGCTGCAGCTGAGTTCTTGACTAACTCTGCCTACTTCAAGGAATTCATCCTGCATGCTCCGCGAGGCTGGGAACATAGAAATATAGAGATCATTTTGGAAACTCAGATGATCAACGGCACAAACGGACCACCGCAAGTAGTCACAACATATCTCTGGTGATTTGCACAGCGACGTACCGAATTACCGCGTGAAGTCTTCAGGCGTGTGTCTTTGCCGCCCAAGCAGCGGGCGTGAGTCCGACGACGCTCTGTAGCCATCCGGGCAAAGGTCCAGACCAGCACAGCGTCGAAGCAGCCGCGACGGGCATCAGCCATCAGTTGATCGAGTCCGGTGTGCTTGGCTTTCGCCCCGGGAGATCTTTTCGGTGTATTCTTGGACGCTTTCGAAGCCGCGCTGGGCCGCCAATTGGCGCAGAGCCGGTAATTGTGTCTCCAGGCGCTGCTCGTTGCTCACGCCCCGCATATGCGGGGCGCCCGTTTCACTGGAGCCGCCCCTTCGGCTGTTTTGGCGGGTGTTTGGCAACGTAGTTCTGGATGAACTTCAGTAGCTCGTCAGTCATGTTCTGGCCCCGGGCGGCGGTCGCCGCCTTGAAGGCGTTGTGCAGTTCGATAGGCACATTCAAGTTCATGCGCTTCACCTGCTCTCCTGCGACGGTGATGATCGGACTCACCTCCATTTTCTCCAGAGGTGAGTCTATCCGGTTATCAGTACTGGACGCCAGAGGCGCCCGGCCTAAGAGATCCCGGGCTTCCTGGCCAAAGGCAGTTTCCAGGCGGTCATTGCAGATCAGAACATTCCATTGAGGTAAATAACCCTCATGCCGTGCGTAGCGTGTGCAGGGTAATCTCAGGCGGACAATCGAAGCGGAACGGCACGCCCACTGTGCCCAGGCCGCGGTTCACATAAAGCTGCAAACCTCCCAACCGGAACGATCCCTCCACGTATTTCCTTCCCAGACCGGGGAGAAACATGGGCCTCACGAAGGGCAGGCGGACTTGGCCACCGTGCGTATGGCCGCTCAACATCAGGCTCACAGCTTGTCCTGAGGGTAACTTAAGCAACGTGTCGGCATAATCCGGAGCATGGCAGAGAAGCACAATCGGTTCGTGCGGGAGATTGCGAATCGAAGCGGGGATGGCTCGGTCGGGATCCGGTCCTCCGCAGACGGGATCGTCCACTCCCGCCAGCCAGATTCGGTCCGCGCCGCGCTCTATGGGCAGACTTTGGTTGTGCAGGACAGGGATTCCGTTGGCCGTAAGCGCCTCTGTAACATTCTTCTCCCCGATCATGACGTCATGGTTGCCCAGCACGGCATAGACCTGCCTGCATTTGAGCCCGGTCAGGATGTTGGCGCACCGCCAAGCGGAATCGATCGCGAACCGTTTGGTCCCGATCTCGTGCGTGACAAAGTCGCCAGTGATGCAGACCACGTTGGGGTTCAGATGGTTGATCCTGCTGACCGCCTCGCGGAGGAAGAACGGCTCAGTGAACTCGTCCAGGTGGATATCGCTGAGCTGCGCGATCGTCATGCCGTCGAAGCTGGCGGGCAATCCACGCAGGTGGACCTGGTGCCGGGTGACGTCGAGCCAATGACGTTCTACCTCGCCCGAATAAAGCGCCAGCCCGGCCACGCCAAAGACGCCCGTCTTCAGAAAGGAGCGCCGGGTGACGGGCGGATTGGCCGGAGAGACGACAACAGCCATGTTCCTATCCTACCCACTTTCCGCGCAAGCGGGGCGGCGGGGCGGCCAGACGCCTCTCAATCTGGGACTTGGGCGAAGTAGTCCGCGACCTCCTGCCAGTTGTTCACACGGGTAAAGCCAATCGCCTCAAGGTTATGTGGAGCGGTGTAGAGCAGCCCCCGGCCCTCGAAATGCAGCAGGTTTTTGGGCTGGTCGTCGATCAGGTAGTTGGCACGCAGGATGGACTTGTTGCCACAGAAGACATAGTGAGATGGCGAAATAAAGGAGAAGTGGCGCTGCAGCCAGCGGTACTTGGGGCCCAGCGAGTTGGGCACTGCCATGGCCTGGCTGGCGATGAAGATCTCAAAGCGCGTGGACAGGTTCTTGAGGACTTCCTGCGCGCCGGTCATCAGAGGCAGGTCTTCGAAAAAATCTTCCGCGTCCAGAAAGGCGCGGACCTGCTCCTGGCGGTCAGGCGGCGTCGCCTGCCATATCCCCTTGCCGGCCAGGTCATCAGGCGTCATGTCTTCGTCGAAGGTCTGGTTGTAGCGGCGGAGATGCTCGGCAAGGGTATCCGCCATGACCTCATCCATATCGACACAGATGCGCTGCACGGGGTCTTCTCCTGCGGACGAAGCAACGTAGCCTTCGCCGGAATTCTACAAAAATGGTAGCAGCGCGCCGTCGGCAGAAAGAACGCCTGCGTTCGAATCCGCAATTTCTTCTTCCGGCGAAGACTACAGTCCGAACGGCCAAACCCGCTGTACGGTTCCGCTCAGAATCTCCCGGCGCTCCTCTGGCGTGACGAAATTGAAGTGATCGCGATACAGTTCCACGATCTTCGCGTAAGGAAGCTGCTTAAGCGAGACGGGCCAGTTGGTATCCCACATCAGCCGCTGCGCGCCGAAGCTCGCCAGCAGACGCTTCACCTGATCCTGCGCATCGGGATAAGGATAAGGCTGCTTTGAGAGCACCCACATATCGGAGATCTTCACAAACACCTTCGGATAGCGGGCCAGGTCGAGCAGCAAGCGCAGCAGGTCCGGCCGGTCGAGCGGGCAGTCGGCCATGTGGTCGATCACCACCGTCAACTCGGGGTTGGCCTCGATGAGCGGCACAAGGTCGGGCATCCGCGTCACCGGCGCCAGGACGGTCATCGGCACTTTAAGTTCGTTGCACCTGCGCCACAGCGGCGGCATCAGCCGGCCGCGAATCCAGTCGCCCTCCGCGGTACCCGCCGGGCTAAGCCTTACGCCGCGGAATCCCTCGGCGGTAAGACGGCTCAACTCATCCGGCGCGGCCGGGTCCTGGGGATTGACGCGGCAAACCCCCTGAAAGATCCCGGGATAGCGGCGCAGTACGCTGAGCAAGTAGCTGTTGTCCCAGCGGTAGTGGATCACCTGAATAATCACCGTGCGGGCGACGCCGTTGGCCCGCATCAGCTCCAGGAGCATCTCCGGCGAAGCATCCTCCGCGGGCGGCTGCGCTCCCGGCGCAAAGCGAAACTGTGGATTGTGCTCGAAGACGTGCACATGCGAATCGATCATCAACGGTGCTCCGCGATCTTGCGTTTTGGAGGAGAAACGAGGCAATGCGGCCAGGCCGGCAGCGGACTGAGCGAGAAATTGGCGGCGGCTGGGCATGAGGCAACGGCGACGCAGGAAGTTTACCATCGCGGAAGAGGAGCAGTTCGGCTGCGAAAGGACCGGTGCGAATGGTGCGCGGACTCTTTGTAGGGTTGGCGACGGTAGACCTGGTGTATGAAGTGGACGAATTTCCAGCGCCGAATACCAAGGTGGCTGCACACTCGCAGCAGCTCTTTGCCGGTGGCCCCGCCACCAATGCCTGCGTCACCTTTGCGCACCTGGGCGGCGCGGCCACGCTGGTCACGGTGCTGGGCCGCCACGTGCTGGCCGAGGCGGCGCACGACGAGTTGCGCCAGTACGCAATTGAAGTGCTCGACCTGAACCCGCAGTTTGCCGCGGCTCCGGCGTTATCGTCGGTAACAGTTGACCGGAAGGGTCGGCGCAATGTGGTTTCAGCCAATGCGGTGCGGCTGCCCGCTCCGCAGTTTGAGCCCGAAGCGGCGCGGATTGCGCAGGCGGAGATCGTTCTGGTTGACGGCCACCACATGCAGGTCTGTCAGGCGTGGGCAAGCGCCGCGCACGAGCTGGGCAAGCCGGTAGTGCTTGATGGTGGAAGCTGGAAGGACGGCACTGATGCTTTGCTGCGTTACGTGCACACGGCCATCTGCTCAGCGGATTTTCTCCCGCCCGGCTGCGCAACTGAAGACGATGTGATTGCCTGGCTGCGCGCCCGCGGAGTGCGCCAGATCGCCATCACCCGCGGACCGGAGCCGGTGCGCTATGCGACAGAAGAGGAAGCAGGCACAGTGCCGGTTCCGCACGTAGTGGTTATAGACACGATGGGAGCCGGCGACATCTTTCACGGCGCCTACTGCTGGTTTGCCGCGCAGGGCCGCAGTTTTGTTGAGGCGCTGAGTGAGGCCGCGCGACTAGCGGCCGAGTCCTGCCGGTGGCGCGGCCCACGGCAGTGGATGCGGAAAGCGCGCTGAGAGAGCTCCGCAGAGCCTCTTGTTCAGAACATTACATCGCGACTTCCGCTAGGCGCCGGCAGAGCGCGGCCTGCGAACGGCGCGGCCCGCGCCGGGGATTGCCTCAGGCTGCGGAGCCTTGGGAGCGGGAGCCATGGCCGGATCCCAATAGAGCAGGCGCTGGCAACTGTCGCATGCGATCAGCTGGCCCTCACGCAGCTCATTCCAGGCCTGCGGCCGCAGTCCCATGCGGCAGCCGGTGCATTGCTGGTTTTCCGCAGGCACAATACCGGTGCCGCGCGAAGCGCAGAGGCGATCGAAGCGCGACAACCACTCCGGCGCAATCAGCTTGCGCAGCGACTCGCGTTCCACGTCCAAAGACGCAAGCTGCGCGGCGAACTCCCGACGGCGTAGTTCGATGCGCGCCTGCGTCTTTTCGAGCGCCTCGGCCAGTGATTCCACCTGCTCGCGCGCGGCCGCCAGCATCGGCTCCTGTGCCTCGGAGCGTTCCAGGCTGGCGTATTCTTCTTCCTCCAGCCGATCCGCCTCGGCGGTTTCAAAGCGGATCTCGTGCTCGATGGCCTCGGCCTGCTCCGGAGTCTTCACAGTGTCGAGCTGGGTGCGGAAGCGCGCGGCCTTCTGACGATGGCCTGCGATCTCGCGTTCGAGCCGGGTGCGCAGTGAGTCTTCGCGGCTGAGCGCGGAAGAGATATCGGCAGACTTGCCCTGCGCCGCGGCGAGTGCGGACTCCGCAAGTGCAACTTCGCCCGGCAGGGCACGCAACGCCTGGTTCAGACCGGCGCGCTCCAATTCCACTGCTTGCAGCTTCACCAGGTTGTCGATGTGCGTTTCCATCCGTGCCAAGAAGTCTACGCCATCGCCCTTATCTTACGAAAATCGGGCCGGTAAACCCTGCGAAAATAAAAGGCAGGCGGAGGACGCGCTTTGACCGAAGAGCAAGTATCGTTCTGGCGCAGAAACCGGTGGCTGGCGTGGCTGGCTGGCAGTGTGCTGTTCTTGCTGGCGGTGGCGGCGGGAGTGGTGTCTGTGGTGCTCCACCACGCCGAGCCGTATGTGCGCGTCCGCATCGTGGCGGCTTTAGAGCAGCACTTCCATGCGCGCGTTGAGCTCGACAGCTTTCACATGTCGCTCACAAACGGACTTTGGGCTGAGGGCAAAGGCCTGCGCATCTGGCCTCCGGACAGTGCCGCGCAACCTACTCCGGGAAGCCAGCCTCTGATCCATCTGGCAGAGTTTCGCTTTCATGCTCCGCTCCACTACATGCAAGGCGGACCGATCCGCATCTCGGTTGTGCAATTGAAGGGCCTCGAAGTAGATTTGCCCCCCAGGTCGCGCTTCGCACTTGTCTCCCATGACACGGCGAACGCAAAGGAGAGTCAATCCAGCGGCACTGGCTTGCTGCAATTCAAGATTGGCAGCATTGCATGCACGGGAGCGCGGCTCATGCTTGAGACGGACAAGCCGGGCAAGCAGCCTCTGGTCTTCGCTATTGCGCGCCTGACGCTCACCGACGTAAGTTCCGGCGGGACCATGGGCTTCAAGGCCGAGCTGACCAATCCGCGGCCGAAAGGGACCATCCTCACCAGGGGAAGCTTTGGGCCGTGGGTGGTGGATGATCCGGGCGCAACGCCGATCAGCGGCGACTACAATTTTGAGCACGCTGATCTGGCCACCTTCAGGAGTATCGCCGGTACGCTCGACTCCGCCGGCCACTTCCAGGGTGTGTTGCGTAACCTGACGGTGGACGGCGAGACCCGCACGCCCAACTTCCAGCTTAGCCACTTCGGCAACCCGCTGCCGCTGCGCACGCGTTTTCACGCCCGGGTAGACGCCACCAACGGCAACACGTGGCTCGATCCCGTGGAAGCTACGCTGGGGCACTCGCACTTTATTGCGCGCGGTGAGATTGTGCGTGTGGCGCCTGCGCGCAATGGCTCCGTGATCATCCGGACCGGAGGGCACGACATCGATCTCACGGTGAACGTCGATCGCGGGCACATCGAGGATTTTCTGCTGCTGGCCAGCCGCTCAACCACGCCGCTGCTCACCGGGCCCGTCACCATGAAGACATCTCTCCAGATTCCGCCCGGCTCGGCCTCGCTGCGCGAGCGGTTGAAGATGAACGGCGACTTTCTTCTGGACGAGGCACAGTTTACCAGCGCGAAGATTCAGGACCGCATCCAGGAACTGAGCCTGCGCGCCCAGGGACGGCCCGGTGATGTGAAGACAGCGGATGCGGAGCAAACCACCTCGACCATGCAGGGCGACTTTCAAATTGCCAACGGCGTCGTGACCCTGCCGGCGCTCCAATACACGGTGCCCGGCGCGCAGATCAACCTGAAGGGAACCTACCACCTGGAAGGCGGAGCCATGTACTTCCTTGGCCATGCGCGCATGCAGGCGAAGGTCTCGCAGATGGTGGGCGGATGGAAGGGATTGCTGCTCAAGCCGGTCGACCGATACTTCCAAAAGAACGGCGCAGGAACTGAAGTCCCCATTCACATCGAAGGCACGCGAGAGAATCCCGACTTCGGGATCGATTTCGACCGCATGAAGACGACGTCCGCGCAGAGGCCCGGAGGACCGTAGGAGAGAATGTCCTGGCAGACAGCAGCGTGCGGACGCGCAATCGAGTCACAGTTGTGGTAGCTTTGCTACGATTACACCGCCGCCCATAGGCCGAGCGGCGGAGAACGGATTAGGAGGCTGCAATGCACTGGACCAACTGCGCCGCTGCCGTAGTGATTGCCACGGCGCTCGCGATGATGACGCCAACTGCCGGAGGACAAGCCACGGCCATGAAACCAGCGGAGCAGATGAGTCAAACTGCCGGAGCCAATGAGCGCAATTGGTGGAAGAATGCCGTGATCTATGAAATTTACCCGCGCAGCTTTCAGGACTCGAACGGCGATGGCATCGGCGACCTCAACGGTATTACCAAACGGCTGGATTACCTGAAAGCGCTGGGCGTGGACGCCATCTGGCTCACGCCTATCTACCCGTCGCCACAGGTGGACTTTGGTTACGACATCTCCGACTACCGAAACATCGATCCCCGGTACGGCACGCTCCAGGACTTCAACCGTCTGGTGGCCGAGGCCGGCAAGCGCCACATCCGCGTGATCATGGACATGGTGATGAACCACACATCCGATCAGCACCAGTGGTTCCTTGAATCGCGCTCTTCGCGCACCAATCCTTACCGCGACTGGTATGTGTGGCGCGACGGCAAAGGCGAGACAGCCACATCCAAGGGCCAGCCGCCCAACAACTGGGAATCGCTGTTTGGCCACTCGGCCTGGCAGTGGGACCCCAAAACCCGTCAGTATTACTACCACAAGTTTTATATCCAGCAGCCTGACCTGAACTGGAATAACCCTAAAGTGCACCAGGCCTTCAAGGACATCATCAGCTTCTGGCTGGAGCGTGGCGTGGCCGGCTTCCGCTTCGACGCTATCACCACGCTGTATGAAGATCCCACGTTCACCGATGAGCGCGTGATCCTCGGCAAAGACGGCAAGCCACTGCGCAATGCTTACGGCGATCCCGAACTCGACAACTCCAAGACGGACAACCTGCCCGGCGTTCACGATGTCATCCACGAGATGCGCGAGACCATCGACAAGTTCAACACCAGCGCATTTCCGGGCACGCGCGTGATGATCGGTGAAACCTACCTGCCGAATATTGCCCAGTTGGCGAAAATGTACGGAACGCCCGCGGCGCCGGAGTTTGAGCTGCCGATGGATACGCAGGTGGCCTTCATCAACAAGCTCGACGTGGCCGCATTCCGAGCCAGGCTCACCGACGTGGAGACGCGCATCGGCGATCATGTGCCGCTGCTGCTCTTTGACAACCACGATAATCCGCGCATGGTGACGCGCTATGGCGACGGCGTGCACGACCTCGACATCCAGCGCGCGCTTGCCACTGTTCTCTTTGCCAGCCGCGGCACGGCGATGTTTTACTACGGCGACGAAATTGGCATGGTGACCACACCGCCTAAGCGCAAGCAGGACGTGAAGGATCCCATCGGCATTACCGGCTGGCCCAAGGAAAAGGGCCGCGACGGCGAGCGCACGCCGATGCAGTGGAACGCGAGCGCAGATGCGGGCTTTACCACCGCATCCGCCAAGCCGTGGTTGCCGGTGCCGCCGAGCGCCGCGACGATCAATGTGGCCGCCGAGCAGAACAATCCTGATTCGCTGCTCACGTGGTATCGCGAGCTGATTCGTCTCAAGAAGACCAATCCGGCCTTCGAGCACGGCTCAAACATCATGCTCGACACGGAAAACGACAAAGTGCTGAGCTGGATGCGACAGGCGCCGGGCGCGCGCCAGGTGGTGGTGAGCGTAAACTTTACCGCGCAGCCGCAAACGGTGAACCTGGCGGCTGGCGGCCCGGGTTTGAAGCCCGCCCGCCTGACCACATTACTGAAAACTCCCGGCGGCGCCGATGCAACTTCGCTCGATCGCATCGCGCTTGGGCCCTTCGGGGTTTATATCGGAGAACTGCAATAGAACTGATCTGACCGAAAAGTTCTGAATCGGCAACGCCCCGGCGGCCATCCCTTGGCGAGGGAGAGAATGTGTCTTCAGCATCTGCCTGTGTGCCCCTGATTGCACAGGCAGCGTGATTCTCCCCCGCATCTCCCATCCCCCAAGGAGATCAGCATGAAGATTGCCGCTACCATCGCCCGCTACCTGCTGGGAGCCGTGTTCCTGTTCTTCGGCTCGAACATGTTTTTGCACTTTCTGCCCATGCCGCCGTTGCCTCCCGGCCCGATGCGGCAGTTTACCGAGGCGATGGCGACTTCGCATTATGCCTACGGAGTGGCTTTCTTTCAGGTCGCCCCCGCGATTCTGCTGCTGGTGAACCGCTATGTGCCGCTGGCGCTGGCGCTGCTGGCTCCGGTCATCGTCAATATCTGCCTCTTCCACATCACGATGGCGCCGAGCGGCCTGCCGCAGGCGGTCTTGGTGGTGGTCCTGTGGTTCCTGGCAGTTCATCCGGTCCGCTCCGCCTTTGCCGGGCTGTTGAAGCAGCGGGCTTAAGAGAAGTGGCGCTTGGCGGGCAGCGAGATGCCGTATCGCTACAATCTAGATAAGGCGATGATCCAGTACCTCTATCTCGGACGCGTGGGCTACGAGGAAGCACTGCGGCTGCAGGCGGAGATTGCCCGGTGGCGTTACGAGGGCCGTGTCGGCAATGTACTGCTGCTGCTGGAGCATCCGCCAGTGCTTACGCTGGGGCGCAACGCCGACCGCTCGAATGTGCTGGCCTCCAACGAGTTGCTGGCCAGCCGCGGTGTGATACTGCACCAGATCAACCGCGGCGGCGACGTGACCTATCACGGGCCGGGCCAGCTTGTCGGCTACCCCATTTTCGACCTGCGCAGCCTGCATA
>JAJZAL010000223.1 GCA_021799405.1 Acidobacteriota bacterium | reverse complement strand
GACGACAACGGCGACAAGCTCGTCTACTCGCTCTACTATCGCGGCCTGCGCGAACACAACTGGCTGTTGCTTCGTAAAGGCCTGCACGGCCTGTACTACACCTTTGGAGCCGACCTGCTGCCCGACGGCATTTATCGCATCAAGGTCGTTGCCAGCGACCAGCCTTCGCACAGTCCGGGCAAAGGGCTCACCGGATCTCTGGTCAGCAACAACTTCATCGTCGACACTACGCCACCCTCCATCTCGCAGATGATGGCGACTATCCAGGCCGGCAAGCTCCACGTTTCCTTCACCGCGACTGACCCCATGTCCCCCATCGCCCGTGCGCAGTTCGCCGTCGATGCCGGACACTGGCAATTCATCGCCCCCATCGGCCGCATCTCCGACTCGCTCACCGAACACTACGACTTTACCGTGCCCTTGCCGAAGTCCCGCAATGAACCCGCTGCGGAAGTCCCAGACCCCGGTGAGCATGTCGTCACGGTCCGCGTCTTCGACCGCTATCACAACATGGCGGTCGCCAAATCGGTGGTCCATTAGCCGCCATGCGCTTTGAGCTCTTCGTTGCCGCGCGTTATCTCAGGGCTAAGCGTCGTCAGGCCGTCATTGGCCTCATCACCGTCATCTCCGTGATCGGAGTCGCGGTTGGAGTCGCCTCGCTCATCATTGCGCTGGCAATCACAACCGGTATGCGCCGCGACCTGCAAAACCGGCTCCTCAGCTCCACCGCAGACGTTGACCTGCTTCGCAGCATGAATGACGGCATCCAGAACTGGGAACCGCTGCTCCAGCGCCTGCGCAAGCTGCCGCACGTCACCGCCGCCGCTCCCGGCCTCTACGAGCCCGTCCTCATCTCACGCGGCTCACTCGCCGGCGGAGCCATGCTCAAAGGTATCGTCCCCAGGGACGAGCGCACCATCAGCAATCTGCTCTCTCATTTCACGTCAGGCAGCGCCGCCGAACTCTCCCAACCCACCCCCGTCGGCATCACACCGCCTCTCGTCCTCGGTTACGATCTGGCCGACACTATCGGTGCAAAAGTTGGAGACACCGTGATGGTCACCAGCCCGCAGGGCGATCTCACCCCCTACGGCCTGATCCCCAAATACCAGCGCTTCCGGGTCGTAGGCATCTTCCACTCCGGCTTCTACCAGTACGACTCCAGTTTCGGCTTCATCCGCCTCAAAACCGCTCAGCAACTCTTCGGCGAGCCCGACGTCATCTCCATCATCTCCTTCAAGGTCGACAACCTCTACAACGCCGGCAAAATCGGCAGGGAAATCCAGAAATCCGCCGGACCTGGTTTCACCACAACCAACTGGATGCAGCAGAACCGGCAGCTCTTCGGCGCATTGCAGGAAGAACAGATCGTCACCTTCATCATCATTGGCCTCATCGTCTGCGTCGCAGCCCTCAACATCCTCATCGCCCTCACTATGATGGTCATGGAAAAAACCCGTGACATCGCCGTCCTCATGTCCATGGGCGTAGAACCAGGCCAGATTCGCCGCATCTTCCTGTTCCAGGGCTTCCTCATCAGCGTCGTCGGAACCTTCTTCGGCCTCGTCATCGGCTATACCATCTCGTTATTGGGACAGCATTACCACTTCATCCATCTCAGCGCACAAGTCTATTCGATTGACTACCTTCCCTTTGCACCGCGCATGATGGACGGAGTCCTCGTCACGGCACTTTCGCTCGGCGTCTCTCTGATCGCCACCCTTTACCCATCAAGTTCCGCTGCTCGCGTCCTTCCGGCCGAAGCTCTCCGCTACGAGTAGTCCGCCCTCGTTCCGTTTGCATAACCACCTTCGTCACCGCGAATTACTGATTTAGACTTTTCACAACCGCGACACACAGCAAGCCCAACATGAGGACTTTTCTGTGACGACAACTGCCGAAGTCCAAGCCGCTCCTCCGGGGAGCTCGGGCACCCAGCGAGCCAAATCTCGGAATCAGATGGTGGACATGGTCAAAGGGATCGCCATCATCCTCGTCGTGCTTGGCCACGTCGGCCAGGGGATGAATCATCGGCATCTCCTTGATAGCGCCGGCTACTACCTTACAGAGAATTTCATCTATGCCTTCCACATGCCGGCCTTTTTCTTCGTGGCCGGACTGTTCCTGGATCGCAGCCTGGCCAGACGCGGCCCGCGTGGCTTCGCCGCTGAAAAGCTTCGCACTATCCTCTATCCCTATCTCCTGTGGCCCCTGTTGACCCTCCCACTCCTTCCGTGGATTTCCCGCTACCAGGCAAGCCCGCCACCCCCAATACTCACTTATTTCAAATACCTCCTCCTCGGCCAAATTGGATGGTTCCTTTACACGCTCTTCTTTATCCTGATGCTGGCGATTCTTACCCGCCGTCTGCCCATATGGCTCCGGCTCCTCATCGCCGTGCCACTCAGCTTCTTCTGGCCCAATACCGGCCACCATGGCATCGACGGCATCTTCTGGGAATACATCTTCGTCGTCATCGGTCAGCTCGTCGGCAGCCGGATCAGCAAGCTGGAAGGCGTCAACAAGTGGGCCGCCGGGCTGGCCTGTATCGCGTTGTTTGCCGCAATTGCAGGAGCGACCATTCACTACGGCTCTCTCGGCCTTCCGAAATTCCTTTTCATCCCATTAGGGCTTGCAGGAACCGCTGGCTTATTCCTCTTTGCTGCAGCCAATCCCGTGCCTTTCATCGCCCGCACCCTTGCATGGTTTGGCGAGGCCTCCATCGGCATCTACCTGCTCGCCGCCTACTTTCAGGGAACCGCGCGTCAGATCCTTTTTCAGGCATTTAACACCACCGCAATTCCACCCCATATCATCCTTCAGACCCTCGCAGCCACAATCTTCCCGGCTCTGCTGTATCACAACCGGAAGCGCCTCCACGTTGAGTGGTTCTTCAAGATGCCTATCCCGAAGATTCGTCGCCAGGGCTCTTGAGCAAACACGAATCACCTGAGCACACCTGCCACTTCATCAAAAATTCATTTCCCGCTCCATCACCAGTCTGTCTGGCACGTCTAATCGTCAGGCAGGCGATGACTTTCGTCCCCGATTTTCCACCGCGGCACAAGTGGGACTCACAAACCTGCTTCCCTTTCCCCTGCCAAGGGTGCTACAGGTAGATATGGAATCGGCGCAATCCCCTGAATCCCCTCGCAGCCACGCAGCCGGCGCACAGCCCCTATTGCGTCCTGAGGCGCCCCTCGCGCATCCATTTAGTATCAGGTTGCGAAACCTGCACAAGGCCTACCAGACTGGCCGGGGCCGCTTGGTGCTCTTCGACGGCCTCGACCTTGACGTCGAGGAGGGTGAAATGCTCGCCGTCGTCGGCGAATCAGGCGCCGGAAAAAGTACGCTCCTGCACATCATGGGCGCGCTTGATGAACCGTCCAGCGGTGACGTATACTGCGCCTCAACTCAGGTCAATCAGCTCACCCGCAGGCAGGCAGCCCAGTTTCGCAATCGGCAAATTGGGTATGTGTGGCAGTTTCACTACCTGTTGCCCGAATTTACGGCGATTGAAAACGTCGCCATGCCGCTGCTGGCGAGAGGAGAAACCAAAGCGCGGGCTCTGGAACGCGCGGAGAAGTGGTTGAAGGAAGTCGAACTCAGTGACCGGGCATCCCACCGCGCCGGCGAACTGTC
Source organism: Acidobacteriota bacterium (assembly GCA_021799405.1). The sequence continues at coordinate 4,975 of JAJZAL010000223.1, read as the reverse complement.
GGGCGGAGAGCAGCAACGTGTCTCGCTCGCACGCGCGCTCGTCACCGAACCCCGCATCCTGCTCGCCGACGAACCAACCGGCGACCTCGACGCCAGAACCTCCGGCGTCGTCTTCGATCTCATCGAGCAGCTTCACCGGGCCCACCGCCTCACCTCTGTCATCGTCACACATAACATGACGCTGGCCCGGCGGTGCTCACGTATCCTGCGGCTGGAATCCGGCCGCCTGACTGTAATCTCGCCAATTGCGGAGAACTAGCCGATCGTCTTTTCCAAGACAGGACTCCAAAGAAGGCGGAAAATAGAAGTAGATTCCGTAATGATGGGCTGTATCCGGTCTCGCCGGAAAACGGCCTTCCGGTTGTCCATCTTTAGCCAGGTTTTAGGCTCGGACGACGAACAGGGATGAAGGGATGAGCGATTCAGGGACCTGAAAGCAACGACTTTCAATATCCCCAAACGCAAAGCCTTTCCCAGGGGGAACATGTTCGAACGTTACACAGAAAAAGCACGGCGCGTAATCTTCTTCGCGCGATATGAAGCCAGCCAGTTCGGCTCGCCCTATATCGAAACCGAGCACCTGCTGCTCGGCCTGCTCCGCGAAGACAAAGCTCTCACCAATCGCTTCTTGCGCTCGCATGCGTCCGTGGAATCGATCCGCAAGCAGATCGAGGGCCACACCACCATTCGCGAAAAGGTTTCGACTTCCGTCGACCTGCCGCTTTCCAATGAATGCAAGCGCGTACTCGCCTACGCCGCCGAAGAAGCCGAGCGCCTTTCGCACAAGCACATCGGCACAGAACACTTGCTGCTCGGCCTGCTTCGCGAAGAAAAATGCTTCGCTGCGGAAATCCTGCAGGAACGCGGCCTTAAGCTGCTCGCCATCCGCGAGGAACTCGCCCGCGCCACCCAGGAAAAAGCCCCGCCCGCCCAGCGCAATCGCGAATCAAGCCTGCTGTCGGAATTCTCCCGCGATCTTACCCAGGCTGCACTCGATAACCAGCTCGATCCGCTCATCGGCCGCGATGCGGAACTCGAACGCGTGATCCAGATCCTCTGCCGCCGCACAAAGAATAACCCCGTGCTCATCGGCGAGCCCGGCGTCGGCAAAACCGCCATCGTCGAGGGCCTGGCCCAGCGCATCTCCGACGGCGATGTGCCCAGCTTCCTTGCCGACAAGCGCATCCTCGCACTCGACCTTTCGCTCATCGTCGCAGGAACCAAGTACCGTGGTCAGTTCGAGGAGCGCCTCAAGACCATCATGAAAGAGCTGATGGAAAATCAGAACTCCATCATCTTCATCGATGAGCTGCACACTCTCGTGGGGGCAGGCTCCGCTGAAGGCTCGCTCGACGCGGCCAATATCCTCAAACCCGCGCTTTCCCGCGGCGAAATCCAGTGCATCGGCGCCACCACCCCCGGCGAATACCGCAAGTCCATCGAGAAAGACCGCTCCCTCGAGCGCCGTTTCCAGGCCGTCAAAGTACCGCCGCCCAACGAAGAAGATGCCGTCAAAATCATCATGGGCATCAAGGACCGCTACGAGAAATTCCACGCGGTCAGCTATACCGACGATGCGATCGAATTCGCGGTCGCGCACTCCAACCGCTATATCCCCGATCGTTTCCTGCCCGACAAGGCCATCGACCTCATCGACGAAGCCGGCGCCCGCGTCAAACTCCGCCAGACTTCGCTCCCTGAGGAGATCACCGAGGTCCACAAGCGCATCAAGTTCATCGTGCATCGCATGGAAAACGCCATCGCGAATCACGAGTTCGAGAAAGCCCGCTTTTACTCTGACGAGGAACGCAAGGAGCGCGAAAACCTCCGCACTCTGCGCGAAAAATATCACCTCGACGACTCCACTGCCGGCATCGTCGGCCGCGAGGACATTGAGGACGTGGTCAGCCGCTGGACTGGCGTGCCCATCACATCCATCAAGGAAGAAGAAACCCAGAAGCTGCTGCGCGTCGAAGGCGAACTGCACAAGCGCGTTATCTCGCAGGAGAAAGCCATCTCCGCCCTCGCCCGCGCCATTCGCCGCTCCCGTGCCGGCCTCAAGTCGCCACACCGGCCCATCGGTTCATTTCTTTTTCTTGGCCCCACCGGCGTCGGAAAAACTGAAGTCGCTCGCACCCTCGCCCAGTTCCTCTTCGGCAGCGAAAAAGCCCTCATCCGCTTCGACATGTCCGAGTTCATGGAGAAGCACTCGGTCTCCAAGCTCATCGGTTCGCCTCCGGGCTATGTCGGCTATGAGGAAGGCGGTCAGCTCACCGAGCGCGTCAAGCGTTCGCCTTACTCCGTCGTCCTGCTCGACGAAATCGAAAAGGCGCACCCGGATGTCTTCAACATCCTGCTGCAGGTCTTCGAGGATGGCCAGCTCACCGACGGTCTCGGCAATACCGTCGACTTCAAGAACACCATCCTCATCATGACCTCCAACATCGGCGCGCGGCACCTGCAGCGCAAGCAGGGCCTTGGTTTCCAGAGCGAGCGCGAAGATATCGTCATCGACAAGGTCGAGGACCTCGTCCGCAATGAGGTCAAGCGCACCTTCAACCCCGAGTTCCTCAACCGCATCGACGAGATCATCATCTTCCAATCGCTGACCGACGCTGACCTCATCCAGATTCTCGAACTGCTCGTGCAGCAGCTCAACGCGAACCTGGCGCAGAAGGCCATCACCATCTCGGTCAACGAGGAAGCCAAGAAATGGATCCTCGAGAAGACGCTGATCGACCGAACCTACGGAGCGCGTCCGCTGCGCCGCGCCCTGCAGCGTTACGTCGAAGATCCCCTCTCGGAAGCACTCATTGCCGGCAACATCCCCGAGCGTCCGGCCTTCCTCGAGGTCTACCTCGACAACAACCAGCTCTTCTATCGCCCGGTCGCCCGCGACGGCGAAGACCAGAAAACCGAGGGCATCCTGCTCTACAGCTAACCGCCCTCCACTTGCACACAAAGGCCCGGCATCCCGCCGGGCCTTTGCTTCTAGTTACAGCCTAAGCTGCTTGAATGACACCGGACCTGAATCAATATGGTCAGCGCCGTTTCACCTACCTAACACCTCAAAATCAATAGAGCGCCAACCTATGTAGAAAAAGCACCAGACGTGCGGGATATTTCGCATGTAGGCTGGGTATCCATAAAATACTCTTGACACTAACTCGAATAAGAGATTTACTCTACATCGGTTCTTCTTTGGGAGGCTGCCACGGACCGAACCCGTCACCGCTCGAAACATACTCAGCTAAGCCCCCTTCTGTTGTCCTGCTTAGTTCTATATCTTCTCTCGTGCCTGGTGCCGCTCTCCGGTTGTGCCTCGGGATCGTCCCCGTCCAGCAAGACATCTTCCTCAACTTCGCAAGTCGCTCCCTGGATTGGAGTGCAACCGTCGGATCAGTCCGTCCCCATGGGTCTCACGGCCACCTTCTCCGTCAACGCAGGTGGATCAAGCATTCATTACCAGTGGAAGAAAAACGGAATCGCCATTCCCGGCGCCACCACCGCCGCTTATACCACTCCGGCTACCCAGTTTTCTGATACCGGTGCCACCTTCACCGTCACCATCAGCAACTCTTTCGGCAGCGTCACCAGCAACGATGCAAAACTGACCATTACAGCGCGGGCGCCTCAGCCCGGCGACCTACGCTTCCAGCAGGTCGACGCCGCATCCACCGTGAACGGCTACGACAACGGGCCTGTCGGCGTAAGTACTGATCTGCCCGGCCGCATGACGATGTATTACTCTCCGAGTATTGGAACTCCACTCTGGCTCACGCCAGGCAATACAGGGGCTTGGTTTCTCTCGCAGTTCTATCTCCCCAACAGTCTCTCCAATTTGGGTCTCTCCGTTGGCTACGGAGCCGACTTCTACAGTAGCTTCCTCACCGATCTGACCAGTACAAAATGGGGTTCAGGCGGAAATCCTGTTGAATCAACGAACTCGGTAGTTACGTCGCTCGACTTCGAACCCCCGTACACCCTCTTCGCCATTTCATGGATACAGAGCTCGCAGTCTTCTGGTTTCCAGATGTACATGGGCACGGCGTCACCATCCAACTTTCCTTCCGTCGCCGCCACCGAGGGTTTATACAGTCATGTCATTACAGCCGTCTCCTACAATGACACCGGTCAGGTTGAATACCTTTCCTACGGGTGGCAGAAAGATACCTCAACCATTTACCAAACTAAGGTCGTCACGACAGGCTCCACCACCATAGCTCAGGCTGCCGGTCAGCTGGCCGCGGAGGGCTACATCATCACAGCCATAGGCGGCTCAAATATAAATGATTCCTACATCCTGGTCGGCACCCGCGTTCAGGGCGATACCATGCCGAGGCCGTTCGTCGATCTGGATACCACCACCGGGACTGAGGCCGCCGACAAACTTATGAACCCTGGCTACGCGATGGTGGGCGTAATCCAAGCATCAAATGGCAACATCATCTATCTCGGCGAGCGCTGAGGGCATCCTGTTCTACAGCTAACCGCCTTCCAGTTGCACACAAAAGGCCCGGCATCCCGCCGGGCCTTTTCTTTTCCTATGCGGTTCTTTCAGGGTCCGATCGCCGCTGAAGCCTCACCGCCTCCACGACTGCAAACCCCGCTATCACAATCGAGAGCCAACCGAACCAATTCCCCAACAGCAGAAACACCGTCTCACTGTGCCCCGTCGGGACCTCGGCGACCAGTGTGGCAAACGGCGCACTGCTACTCGCCGTTTCCGCAACGATTCTTCCGCGATCATCCGCCACGGTCAGCAATCCATCCCGCGCACTCCGCGCCAAGCTGAACCCGTCTTCCACCGCCCGCATCACCGCAATGTGCCCGTGCCACAACCCGTCCACCCGAAAATCCCACGCCGGCACCAGCATCAGCCCCACGCCCGCTCGTCCATAAGAGCGCGACGGATTCGTAAAGTCCATGTCTTTGCAGATCGCCGCGCCCCAGGCTTGCTCGCCAGCGCTGCCCG
>JAJZAL010000222.1 GCA_021799405.1 Acidobacteriota bacterium | reverse complement strand
GACAGTAGGCGAAAGCAAAACCCGGGGCGCCTTTTGCCGGGCCGCCGGTTCCGGTATACTGAAGATTCGGCAAGCCGAAGGTGGGTGTGTCCTTGTGCGCCTTTCCATCCGTTCCGGCGCCGCAAAATAGTGGATCAATTGGAGTAGAACGATGGCAAAGGTATGCGACATCTGCGGCAAGGGGCCGCAGTTCGGCAACAACATCTCTCACGCGCACAACGTCACTCGCCGCCGCTGGGAAGTGAATCTGCAGGTGGTGAAGGCCCTGATCAACGGCGCGCCCAAGCGTCTGCGCGTCTGCACGAGCTGCATCAAGAGCGGCAAGATCGCCAAGGCATAAAGCGCAGTTACTCAACAGCTTAAAAGGGTCGAGGAGCGGCGCAAACCCCGTTCTACACGGACGGGGTTTTGTTGTGCCCGGCCGCAGCCGCAAGGTTTACGCCTTCTGGCGGGTAAAGGTCAGCGCGGCGGAGTTGATGCAATAGCGAAGCCCCGTCGGTGGCGGTCCGTCCGGAAAGACGTGGCCGAGATGCCCGCCGCAGCGCGCGCAGGTTACCTCGATGCGCCTCATCCCAAAGCTGCGATCTTCGTGCTCCTCCACGGCCTCCGACTCCGCGGGCAGCATGAAGCTGGGCCATCCGCAGCCGGAATCGAACTTGGCGCCGGAAAGGAACAGCAGCGCCCCACAGCCTGCGCAGTGGTAGTTTCCGGTCTCGTGATTCTCGGTAAGGGCTCCAGTAAACGGCCTCTCGGTTCCCTTTTCCCGCAGAACCCGGTGCTGCTCCGGCGAGAGCGCGGCTCTCCACTCCGCATCGGAGCGGACGATTTTCTCCGCCTTGCTGCTCATCGTGACCTCCTCGATGATCTTGCCTGGAATCTCTGCAATCTGCCATTGGGCGCCTTGGGAACTCCGCCCGAAAATTCAGATTTAGACCTCCGCGATCATCTCGATCTCTACCAGCGCATCCTTGGGCAGATGCGAGACTCCGACGGTGGTGCGCGCCGGTGGCGCTTCGCCGTCCCGCTCCATGTATTTGGAGTAAACGGCATTCATCGCCGCAAAATCGTTGAAGTCGCGCAGGAATACAGTGGTCTTGACCACCCTTTCGAAGTTGGTTCCGGCAGCCTCCAGAATGGCCTTCAGGTTTTCCATCACGCGCCAGGTCTGCTCCGCGATGCCGGGCGCAACCACCTTTTGCGTGGCCGGGTCCAGCGGGATCTGGCCCGCGGTGAATACGAGGTTCCCCACACGAATGGCCTGAGAATACGGGCCGATGGCCGCTGGGGCCTGGTCTGTCGCAATCGCTGTTCTGCTCATGCGTTGATTGTAACGACCTCGCCGCCTGGGCAATTCTCTTCCCCGCGAGCGCAAAGACGCTGGCGAGGCGAACGCGCTCAATGGGCTGGCCGAGGATGCGCGCTTCGGGCCGCCTCTATTCAGCGCAAAATCGTGTTGTCGATCAGCCGAGTTGAACCTGCCCATGCAGCAACAGCAAAGAGCGTGCCGGGAGTGGCTGTTTCGACTGGCTCCAGTGTTGCCCAATCGACAAGCGTGATGTAGTCCACGAGGATGGAGGGCTCGGCGGCGAAGACCCGGCGGGCGGCGGCGATCAGCGGCGCAGAACCGCGCTCGCCCTGCGCGACCAGTTCCTCGATGCGACGGATAGCGCGGCTAAGCGCGAGCGCCTGCGCACGCTCCGTTGGGCTGAGATAGGTATTGCGCGAGCTGAGAGCCAGGCCGTCGGCGTCGCGGACGATGGGGCAGACGACCAACTCCGTGGCCAGGCGCAGGTCCGCAACCATGCGGCGCAGCACGGCGACCTGGGCCGCATCCTTCTGGCCGAAGAAGGCGCGATCGGGCTCGGCGGCGATCAGCAGCTTGGCAACAACCGTGGCGACGCCGCGAAAGTGCCCGGGACGGGATGCGCCGTCGAGCCGATCGCTCAGGCCCTCCACCTCGACGAAGGTCGCCCCGCCGGCCGGGTAAAGTTCTTCGACCGATGGCGCGAAGATGACGTCCGCGCCTTCCGCGCCGGCCAGGGCGCAGTCTGCCTCGAAGGTGCGCGGATAGCGCGCGTAGTCCTCATTGGGGCCGAACTGCGTGGGGTTGACGAAGATGCTGACGGCGACGTGAGCGCACGAGGCCGCGGCGGCGCGAATCAGAGACGCGTGGCCTGCGTGCAGCGCGCCCATGGTGGGCACGAAGCCGATGGTGTTGTTCTCGCGAGTCCCGGCGGCGCAGCGCAGCGCGCGCGACCACTCCCGCAACTCAGTAACCGTGCGAACCATCTTCATGAGTGTCCTCTAGCTGAAGTTGAAACTGCGGTACGGCTTGCCGCAGGGGGCTGAAGCCCGGTCTTCGTTTCTTTCGCGCTGGCGGCACGACTGAAGTCATGCCCTGACACAAAACCGTGTTCGCGCCGCGTTTTTTCCGCAGCCTTTAAAACCCTCAATCATTTTGCGGCATCTGCGGCACGCCTGAAAGCCCGGCCCTATGTCAAGACCGTGCCCGTATCGAGTTTTACCGCAGCCTCTGAAGCTCGACAGACTCCGTGGCATTCACGGCACGACTGAAGTCATACTCTTTCAAGACCAGTCTTCGCAGCAGTCTTTCACGCCTTCCGCAATACACGCACGCCCGGAACCGCATCGGGTTTGGCTTCGAGCGCCTGGCGCGCCTGCTCGGGCAGATGGTAGCTCTCCGCGTCTGACGGAAAGGCTCGATGCTCGACATCTTCGCGGTAGTGCTCGACGGCGGAGCGGATGAGAGCGCCGGCATCGCCGTAGCGGCGCACGAATTTGGCCGGCGGCGCGAAGGTCAGGCTCACCATGTCGTGGAAGACGAGAATCTGGCCGTCGCAGTCGGGACCGGCGCCGATGCCGATGGTGGGAATGGCAAGCTCGGCAGTGATGGCAGCGGCGGCCTCGCGCGGTACGCCTTCCAGGACGATCGCGCCCGCGCCGGCTTCGGCCACGACAATCGCATCGGCCTTGAGCTGCTGCACGGCATCAGCAGTGCGCGCCTGGACGCGGTAGCCGCCCATGCGGTGCACGCTTTGCGGCGTCAGACCAAGATGGCCGACGACAGGAATTTCGGCATCCGTGAGAGCGCGCACCAGGCTGGCGCGCGGCCCCTCGATCTTGACCGCTTCGGCGCCGGCTTCTTTGACGAAGCGAACGGCGTTGGCGACGCTTTCGGCCACCGGGCCGTGATAGCTGCCAAAAGGCATGTCGGCCACCACCAGGGCGCGGCGAACAGCACGGCGCACGGCGCGGGTGTGATGGAGCATCTCGTCCACCGTGATGGCGAGGGTGTTTTCGTGGCCCAGAACCACCATGGCCAGCGAGTCGCCTACAAGCACCAGGTCGATGCCGGCTTCGTCAACCAGGCGCGCGGTGGCGTAATCGTAGGCGGTGAGCGCGGAGATGGGCTTGCCCTGGCGCTTCATCTCAGCCAGAGCGGGCATGGTGACTTTGGGAAAAGGAGTTGCGGCTGGCGAGGAACTCGCGCTACCGGGAAGTTGCGTAAAGCTCATGGCTGTCTCCAGTGCCGCTCCGCCAACTCAGGATGCGGCCCGAACAAAGCGAGTATACGCCCGATTGCCAGGGCGAAGATAGAGACAGCAGGACCATCATCGTCGGCATGTTCGACCGCACACAGGAATCTCCGCATTTACGCCTGTGCTTGCGGGCAGGTGGGCAGGCACTCCACACTGGTAAGAGCAATGCTTTCTTCTCTTCAGGCAGAGATTTACGTGGGGCTGGGCTTGACGGGCGCTGTGGGACTGGCCGCGGGCGGACTGGCCTATGCTGCGCTGTGGCCCGGTTCGCGGATCTTCGGCGAGGCGCTGGTTGCACCGGCGCGGGCGGGCGAGCTGGCGCTGACCTTCGACGACGGGCCGAACCCCGCGTGGACGCCGCGGCTGCTCGACGCGCTGGCCCGTTACGATGCGCGGGCGACGTTTTTTATGATGGGCAGCCGGGCACAGGCGCAGCCGGATCTGGTGCGGCGGATCGCCGCGGCGGGGCACCTGATTGGAAATCACTCCTGGAGCCACCCCAACCTGGCACGGACCGCAGGCAAGCGCATTCGCGAGGAGCTTGTGCGGACAAGCGAGACGCTGGAGCAGATGACCAGCGCGCCGGTGCGGTACTTCCGGCCGCCCTTCGGAGCGCGGCGGCCTGCGGTGTTTCAGATTGCACGCGAGCTTGGACTGACGCCCGTGCTGTGGAATGCCATGACCACGGATTGGAAAGAGTCTGCGGCGGAGCGGATCGCGGATCGGCTGACAGGCAAGATCGAGCGGCTGCGACGGCGGGGCCGGGCAGCCAACATCGTGCTGCACGATGGCGGTCATCTGGATGCGAGCGCGAACCGCGAGCCTTCCGTAACCGCGGCGGGGATGCTGCTTGGCCGGTTCAAGGAGAGCTCCCGGTTTGTGACGCTGGACGCCTGGGGGTGACGGCCAGATTATCCGGCCTGGGCGGCCTTGAGCGCCTCGCGCGCGGCGGCGATCGTCGCCTGCACCTCAGCGTCTCCATGAGTAGTACTGATAAATGCGGCCTCGAACTGGCTCGGAGGGAGCCAGATACCCCGGTCCAACATGGCGCGATGGAAGCGGCCGAAGGCGGCGGTGTCGCTGGTTGCGGCCTGCTCGTAGTTGGTCACCGGTCCGGGGGTAAAGAACCAGGTCCACATCGAGCCGACGCGGTTGGTGGTGAGCGGAATGCCGACGCTGGCAGCTTCCCGGGCAGCGCCTTCGGCCAGAGCTTTGGACGTAGCTTCAAGCCGCGGGTAGACTTCGGTGGCATGCTCCTGGAGATAGCCGACGGTGGCGAGGCCGGCGGCCATGGCCAGCGGATTACCGCTGAGCGTGCCGGCCTGATAGACCGGCCCTAACGGGGCAAGAAGATCCATGAAGCGGCGTTTTCCGCCGAAGACACCGACGGGCAGGCCGCCGCCGACGATCTTGCCCAGCGTGATCAGGTCGGGGTCGAGGCGATAGAGTTCGGTGGCGCCACCCAGCGCCACGCGGAATCCAGTCATCACCTCATCAACGATGAGCAGAGCGCCCTCGCGGGCGGTGAGGGAGCGCAGACCGGCAAGATAACCCGGCGCGCTCACCCCGGCCGGTAAAGGCGGAATGCAGCCGGCGTTGCCGACAACCGGCTCCAGGATCACGGCCGCGATGGCTCCAGGATGCGCGGCGAAGGCGGCTTCAGCGGCGCTGAGGTCGTTGTACGGAAGGGCAAGCGTGAGGTGGGCGATCTCCTCGGGAACGCCGGCCGAGCCGGGGATTCCGAAGGTCGCGACGCCGGAGCCGGCTTTGACCAGCAGGCCGTCGGCGTGGCCGTGGTAGCAGCCCTCGAACTTGACGATGATCTTGCGGCCGGTGGCGGCGCGGGCCAGGCGGATGGCCGACATGGTGGCCTCAGTTCCGGAGCTGACAAAACGCATCTTCTCGATGGCGGGATAGCAGGCCATGACGCGCTCGGCGAGATCAGCTTCGGCGGCGGTGGAGGCGCCGAAGCTGGCAGAGTTGCGCGCGGCACGCTGGATGGCTTCAACCACCGGCGGAAAGGCGTGGCCCAGGATCATCGGTCCCCAGGAACCGAAGCAGTCGATGTAGCGGTTGCCGTCGGCATCAATGAGGTATGCGCCCTCGGCGCGCTCGATGAACGGCGGCGCTCCACCCACCGCGCGAAAGGCGCGCACGGGCGAGTTGACGCCGCCGGGGAAGCAGCGCTCGGCGCGCTGCTGCAGGGCCTGGGAACGGGTACGGCTGGAAACTGCGATCTGCGGACTCATGCTGGGTTCAGTATAGAGGGGTGAATGCGGGGCGGCCGAGCTTTCAGCCCACGCTCAGCCACCCCGGATGCAAGCGAATCACGGCGCAAGGGCGCGAAGGCGGCAGAGTTTGGAAGGGCTGGAAGATCGCGCCGGCAATGGCTCTGGATTGCGGTGAACCCGCCCTGCCGTTCCAAGCCGGATGCCTAAACGCGATCCGGCTCCTCCACTATGGAATGTCTGCCCATGCAAATCCTGCTAAAATCATGGATTCCGGCCATTTCTGAAGGGCCAAATCATTCATGGAAAGACCAGACCGTGCCTAACAATTCCAAGCCCAAATCCGTAACCTACGCAGACGCCGGCGTTGACATCAGCCGCGCCGATCAGGCCAAAGATCGCATCAAGTTTCTGGCGCAGAAGACCTTTAACCGCAATGTGCTGGGAGGGATCGGCGGCTTCGGAGCCCTGTACCGGCTGGATATGCAGCGCTGGAAGAATCCCATTCTGGTGAGCTCCGCCGACGGCGTGGGCACCAAGCTGAAGATCGCCTTTGAGCTGGGACAGCACCGCACCGTGGGCATCGACCTGGTGAACCATTGCGTGAACGATATCGCAGTGCAGGGCGCGACGCCTCTCTTCTTTCTCGACTATCTGGCCAGCGGCCGACTGGATCCGGAAGTGACGGAAAGCGTGGTGACGGGACTGGCCGAAGGCTGCAGGGCCAATGGCTGCGCGCTCATCGGCGGCGAAACGGCGCAGATGCCGGGCTTCTACGCGGACGGCGAGTACGATCTGGCTGGGTTTATCGTGGGCGCGGTTGATCGCGACAAGATGATTACCGGCGCGAGCGTCAAGGCGGGCGATGTGCTGATCGGGCTGCCCTCGACCGGCCTGCACACCAACGGCTACTCGCTGGCGCGCAAGCTCCTCTTTGAAGTCGCCGGATACAAAGCGACGCAATACGTAACCGCACTCAAGGAGAAAGCCGGCACCGAGCTGATGAAGACGCATCGCAGCTATCTGCACGTGATTCAGAAGCTGGTGTCGGCGGGGCTGACCACAGGCATGGCGCACATCACAGGGGGCGGCATCACCGAGAACCTGCCACGCATTCTGCCCAAGAATACAGCCGCGCAGATCGAGACCGGCTCATGGCCCGTGCTGCCCATCTTCGAGCACCTGCGTGAACTCGGACAGGTCTCCGAAGACGAGATGATGCGTACCTTCAACATGGGCATCGGCTTGATTGCGGCGATCCCGGCGGCGAAGTTTACCCGCGCCAAAAACCTGCTGGACCGGTCTGAAGAGAAGTTTTACGTGATCGGGCGCATCGTGAAGGGCGAGCGCAGGGTGCAGTATATATGAGTACGGGCGATAAGCCGGTGCGGCTGGGCATCCTGCTCTCAGGCCGTGGATCCAATTTTCTGGCCATTGCGGAATCGATTCGGACCGGCAGGCTTCCGGGCGTTCAGGTCGCAGTCGTCATCTCGAACGTAGCCGAGTCCGCAGGACTCGCCAAAGCGCGAGAAATGGGGCTGGCAAGCGCGCTCTTCGTCTCCAGGGGGCGCAAGCGCGCGGAGCATGATGCGGATGTGACCGCCTGCCTGAAGGCTCACGGGGTAGACCTGGTCTGCCTGGCAGGCTACATGCGGCTGCTCTCGCCGGAGTTCGTCGCTGAATTCCGCAATCGCATTCTCAACATCCACCCTTCTCTGCTGCCGGCATTCCCGGGACTCGATGCTCAGGAACAGGCCTTTCACTACGGAGTGAAGATCACCGGATGCACCGTGCACTTTGTGGATGAGCATCTCGACCATGGCGTAATCGTGGTGCAGCGTGCGATTCCGGTACTGGAGAGCGACGACGCGCATTCGCTCGCCGGCCGCATCCTCGTGGAGGAACACGTGGCCTACACGGAGGCGATTGCCCGCGTGGTAAGCGGGGAATACGAGATCCAGGGGCGGCGGTATGTGAAGCGAACAGTCCTGGCGCAAGACTGAAAGCTGAGCAGCGGTATCTCTGCGCCCCGCGAATAGCCGCTCGTACGCAAGCCGCTACCGCAATGTCAAGAAGCGCGCCATCATTGTTTCTGCTAACTCCATGATTGCAACGCCGGTTCCTCGATAAAGTCTCTTGCCGAAGATATCTTCGGAATCCCCTAGCCTAAAAGATAACCAGACAATGGTGTGAAGCTGGCTTTGACGAAACACCATGCCGGAACCACGGCAAGGTCAGGATCGTGAAAGCGGCTCAAAACCAAGTCCACGGGTAGCTCATCATAGCGCGCCCGCGGACAGGAAGAGGACCTATCGCGATGGCCAATATCCTTGTGAATATCGAGAAGGGCATTGAAATCGGAGCCGAGGACGCCCTGAAATGGCTCACCGGCGCCAACAAGGCACTGCACGCCGCGCCGGCAGTGGTTGCGGCTCTTGCCACACTGGCGGGAGCCGTGGAAAAACCGCTTTCGGAGCTGGCGGGCGCGGCCGCAAACCCGCTCAACATCTCCCTCGACATCCAGACTGTAACTGACCTGAAGGCCGTATGGCCCCAGGTGAAGGCATTCCTGGGAAGCCTGGGAGTCAAGTTCTAAAAACAGATTCATCGCGCCGGCGGCATTCCTGAACAAGGCGTTATTCTCATCCGTTCGTAAAGGCATGCCCTGCGGCAATCCGGCTCTTCGTCGGCCTTTCCTTGAAAGGCCGGCGCAGGAACGGAGACGCCGGCTTCTTCAATCTCCGATCACGCGCAAAGATTTAGCCTGCATATCTCACGCGGCGACTGTTAAGGGGGAGAGTCTAGGGGCAAAAATAGAACTGGAAAGGCCGTCTTTTCTATGGCATAACTACGTTGTTGAGCCGTGGTTGTTGCCGAGGAAAGGCGG
>JAJZAL010000221.1 GCA_021799405.1 Acidobacteriota bacterium | reverse complement strand
CGAAACCTCGATGGGCGCCTGGAAGTATTTGGCGTCGGGACGGGCAGACTTGTGTGGCACATTGCGCAGCAGGCGCCCGGTGGGCCTTGGGGCAGCTGGAATGCGATTGCCAGCCTCAGATTAAAGCCGGGCTTCGTTGTTGGTCAGAACAATGATGGACGTCTAGAAATCTTTGGCTTTTCTGTATCGGCGATTCCGCTCGATTCAATCGATGCCGGTTCTGGCCCTCAGGGAGAGAGGGTTGTGAGCGTATCGCAACTCACACCTGGCGGCAATTGGGGAAATCCCATCGATCTCGGAGGTTCTATCGAGCCAACGCAACTTGCGGCGGGCAACACCGCGGATGGGCGCATCCAGTTGTTCGGCGTAGGCGCCAATGGGGACGTCTGGTCCAACTGGCAATCATTGGGCGGAGGGAACTGGAACGGTTGGGTTGATTTTGGAGGAAATGGCATCAAATTCTAGCCAAGGCTGAGAACGCGGTCTGTGTTCTTTGGGTTGGCAGAGATCAGGTTGCCGGTACGATATCCAACGGAGTGCAATTGGATGCCATGCGGAGCAGAGAAGTTTTCTGACTGAGTTCTTGCTTCCACCGTAAGTTTGAATGTGAACCTCCGCAGGCCGTACTGAAATCAAGCGGATTGCACGTGCGCCGTCACTACGCAATCAGATCCGCCTGATACTGATTTGCTTATAAGGCACGCTCTCTCGACGGCGCTCGTAACATGCCCGAGATACTTCGCGGCTGTAATCTCCGGCGCAGAATGTCCTCTTTCCTCTTTCAGCCCACTCCATTGTTTGTGCAGCGGCGGATGCGGCGCCACTGCACAAGATTCGGCTGGGCGATTGCATCAGAAGCCTTGGCTCATTGGCGCGAGATATCGTGAGCCTCAATGGCGGCCAGTGCTGCCAGATTCACCACATCGGATACAGAAGAGCCGCGCTGAAGCACATGCGCCGGCCGCGAAAGTCCCATGAGAACGGGGCCAATCATTTGTGCTCCTCCCATGCATCCCAGCAACTTGTAGGCGATGTTTCCAGCATCCAGGCTCGGGAACACCAGTACATTGGCCCCGCCGCGCAGGGTGCTGAACGGATAGGTCTCTGCAATTCGTTCAGGGAGCACGGCTGTGTCTGCCTGCATTTCGCCGTCAACGATCAACTCCGGGCATCGTTCGCGAACGATTTCAACCGCCCTGCGCACTCTATCCGGAGATGGATGCCGGCTGCTGCCGAAATTGGAGAAGGAAAGCAACGCAACGCGTGGTTCGACATCGAAGCGGCGGGCCGTATCCGCGGCGCAGACCGCGATTTCGGCCAGATCCTCGGCGGACGGCTCGATGTTCACAGTGCAGTCGGCAAGAAAGTAGAGCTTCCCACGCGGCGTGATGGCCAGATATAAGCCCGATGCCTTCCGTATCCCTGCCCGCAAAGGAATAACTTGCAGCAGAGGGCGTATGGTATCGGGATAGTGAGTCGTCAAGCCGGTGACGATTGCGTCAGCGTCATTCAGTTGCACCATCAAAGCGCCAAGGATGTTGCGGCTCTTTATGAGATCTTCGGCTTCGGTTCGCGTTACACCTTTGCGCTGCCGCAAGCGCACAAGTTCGTCAATGTAGATGGAGTGCCGGGGCTGCGTCTCCGCGTCCACTATCTCCAGTGAATTGGGGTCGAGATGAAGCTCTGCGACGCGTTCCCGAATCGTGCTGGAGTTTCCCAGAAGTACGGGCTTGGCGATCTGCTCATCGACCAGGACCCGGCACGCACGCAAAACGGTCCGGTTTTCTCCTTCCGGAAAGACGATGCGGCAGGGCTTGGTGCGAGCCTTTCGAATCAGTATCCGCGTAACCCCCAGATCAAGGTTGAGCCGCTTCTCGAGACTCTGCCGGTATTCCTCCAGATCGAGGTTGATGCGAGCTACGCCAGAGTCGATCGCTGCCGCCGCAACTGCAACCGCCTCGCGCACCACGACACGAGGGTCAAAGGGCTTGGGGATGATGTAGTCCCTGCCAAAACTCAGGTCATCAAGCCCGTAGATTCGGCATACGGATTCCGGAACATCCTCTTTCGCCAGACTGGAAATTGCCCGGGTTGCCGCGAGCATCATCGCTGGGTTGATTTCGGTTGCGCGTGCATCGAGCGCTCCGCGGAAAATCGCCGGGAAGCCCAGAACATTGTTCACCTGGTTAGGATAATCGGATCTGCCGGTGGCAACGATGGCATCGGGACGCGCGGCAATCGTCTGCTCGTAGTCGATTTCCGGAACAGGATTCGCCAGCGCGAAGACGAGCGGAGTCGGCGCCATCCGCGACACCATCTCGGCCGTAACGCAGTTCCCCGTTGAAAGGCCTACGAAGACATCTGCATCAACAAGAGCTTCCGCCAGAGTTCGAAGATGAGTTGGCCGCACGAAGCGCATCTTGTAGGCATTCATACCCTCCTGGCGACCTTCATAGAGAACTCCTTTGGAATCGCACATCAGGATATTCTCACGAAGTGCGCCCAGTCGAATGAAGTGTTCTGCACAGGAGATGGCGCTGGCTCCGGCGCCGTTCACTACAATCCGAACCGACTCAATCGCTTTGCCGGCAAGCTCCAGCCCGTTCAGAAGTGCTGCCCCGGAGATGATCGCGGTGCCATGCTGGTCGTCGTGAAAGACGGGAATCTTCAATGTCCGGCGCAACTCCTCTTCAATAAGGAAGCACTCCGGCGCCTTGATGTCTTCGAGATTGATGCCGCCAAAAGTCGGTTCGAGCATCTGGCAGGCACGGATTACGTCGAGAGGATCGTTGGCTGCCAGCTCGAGATCGAATACATCAATATCAGCAAACCGTTTGAAGAGGATCGCCTTTCCCTCCATCACCGGCTTACCCGCCGCCGGACCGATGTTGCCCAACCCGAGGACCGCAGTTCCGTTTGATACAACAGCCACAAGATTGGACTTGGCCGTGTACTTGTAGACGAGATCCGGCTCACCATGGATGGCCATACAAGGAGCTGCCACCCCAGGGGTGTAAGCCAGACTCAAGTCTCTCTGCGTCAGGCAGGGCTTGGTGGCTGAGATTGAGATTTTTCCAGATGGGGCCGACGCGTGATATTCAAGAGCATCTTCGTCACGAACCATGATTGAAATTTTCTCCCCAATAAGGCTGCCACAAAGGCTGGTTACTTACAACATCGCGCCTGGACGGGCGGTTGCCCCTCCTTCGAACAGCAACACAAGCAGCGTCTCCGGCACCAACGAGCGCTGCCGAGGGGAATGTGGCAGCCGGCGGCGCCACAGGAGTTCAATAAGGTGAACCCCTTCCGGAACCGCCGTAAGCGGCTCCGGTCCGGGAAAATCCGAAGTTACTCACGATGCTGGGGTGGTTGTTGCCGACATGCCGCAAGTATTACTGCTCCATCAGTACGGCTGCGGATCGTGCCGGAATATGAAGGGAGCCAGTTGTTGGGCTGGCCTGCTGATTTTCCGGTGTCGCAGCAGCAAGCGTGCCTGGATTGGGCAGTTCCACGTTGACCGAAATCTCCTTTGCAAATTCCTGGTTCACGACGACAACCGCACGCTTTCCGCTCTTCGCAAGAAACACTGAATGCCTGCACCTGCCGTTGGCGGTGACGGTGGCCCCCAGAGTGTCGCGATACTCGGCGTCCCACAGATATTCTCTGTACCTGCGGCGCAAAGAATCAATCTTTTTGCCGTAAGCAAGCGTCAAAGGAAAGTCTGTAATATGACCCTTGAAATTGAAGGGTTCGTAACTAATGACATAGCGATTCAGAAGAATCAGATTGAGCTTTTCACGATCGTCGAAGCCGGTAACCGCTACCATCAACGGAGCCTGGGAATCAATGTAGCGGCAAACCGGCCGGGAATCATCACCGATGCGGAAGTAAGAGAATGGATAATACTGTAGCAGCCAGTCCTGCGGTCCTTCTCCGGCAAAGAGGAAGTCGCGATCCACCTTGTCCGCGGCAGCGCGAAACTGCCGGGCCATCGGCATATCTCCGCCGTAGATGTAGCCCGGAGGCGCGTAGCCATGATCGGGACTAAAGGAATATTCCACCGGGCCGTGATGACACACCTCATCAAAAAGCCAGCCCGCGGCGCCGAGCGCAACGATCTTCTCAAACTCTTTTGTCGCAATATCGCGGTATGCCTGACACTGCACGTCCATGATGGCGCGGCGGCGGTTATTGATGCCCGCTAGCTGTGTTGGTGTTGTATAGCTGTAACCACCGGTCTGATAGGGAATGCCAAAAGGATCAGTGGTTTGATACTTGTAAAGCTCCTTCTTATACCATTCGGTTGTTAGATCAGCCCAGATAGGTTTGCCGAAAAGTATCATCTTCACGCCTTTGCTGCGGGCATGCAGGATCGCCTGATGCAACTCCTCCCAAGTGCCAAGGCCGGGGTCTGTGTCAAGGCAGGGATCTCCGCCGTCCTGGCCGCCGATCTGCCAGCCTACAAGCTGGATCGCGGTCACACCATTGGCTGCGCATTCATCGATATATTTGGGAAGTTCGCGATACGGAATCGAAAAGTCCTGTTCCGCTCCATCGATTTGTAGTTGAAGCCAGGAGTGAACATCGAGGGCCCACGAAGCGATGTGCGGTTGCTGAAACCATGCAGCGCGACACTTTTTGTACACGTCAATGCCGGCGTGCCAGTCGCCGTCATAACCACGCATCACGACGGGGACGAGCTGCTTTGTGGAGTGCGGATGGGCAAACACAAAATGGCATGTGCGGAATTCAAGATGCACTGGCCGCCCTGAAATCTCGTTGCCCTTCGGCACCAGGTTGTCAGTGCTATCTACGAGCCCCGGGTGCTGCTCAAATGTGAACTCGAGCAGATAGGTCAGCGCCGGGTCCTGCATCTCTACATAGAGTCCTTGCGAAGCAGCTTGTATAAGACAGAAGAGGCTCTGTTTTGACTCGATGGTTTTCATCGGATACCGGACGCCCCAGTACCCCTTTTCATTTCCAAAGTGCGGGTGAATCTCATCTCCTACCAGATTGGCGTACCACATATGTTCAGATCGCATGGTTTCGCCGGGCGAGGGAGGATTCAGGTCGCCGAAGTATGGATAATCGATGGTTTCAATTGTAAGGTCAGACTCATTGTCCAAGGTTGCGACGAAGGACAGCGCTCCATTCCTCAGTGTCACGGTCGCGGTCAGCGTCAACGGCACGGTTCCGCCATGCTCGCTGACCGGGTTCTTCCACACGATCTCTACCTTATCGCCGCCAACCTTCTCTACCCTCTCTGCCCGCTGTTTCTGGCCGAGCACGAAGTTGGTACGCTGATGAGGCAGAGGCACCAGCAGGCGAAAGGAAACACCGAGTTCAGGCCGTCGCTCGATCATCCAGCGACTGGTCTTTCGCTCCATTCGCGTGATTGCGCCAGATGCCTTGTCAAACGCGACCAGGAATTCGGGATCCTCAAGGATCACCTCCTGGCCGGAAGCCGTACTTGTGCCTTCGCGAGAACCGGTTGACCGCGCATGCAGATCCGTACTTTCAACCATAACCCCCATCGCAGCCAATCCCGCGATTTTATTAAATTCTCTTCTGTCCATCATTTCCTCATTTCCCTTCAGCACTCGCTCTATTGCTCAATTATCACAGCGGCGGACCTCGCTGGAATCGTAATCTCGCCGGTTGTCGTTTGTCCGTCGGGATCCTCTGGCGTAGCCACAATCAATCTTCCCACGTTAGGCAATTCCACCTTGGCGTCCATTGCGCGGTCAAAACCCTCGTTGATGACCACAACCGCTCGTTTTCCATTGTCCGCGACGAAGACAGAGTAACGATGCGATCCACTGGAGCTGACCGTGGCCCCGAGTGTGTCCCGAAACTCACCATCCCAAAGATAGGATTTGTATTTGCGCCGCAGAGCATCGATCTTTTTCCCATAAGCCAGGGTCAGCGGAAAATCACGCAGGTGACCCTTATAGTAAAACGGCTCGTACTCGATTACGTATCGATGGAGGAGAATCAAGTTGAGCTGCTCGCGATCGTCAAAGCCACTGACTCCGGCCAACATGAGGTAGTTGCTGTCGATATATTGGCAAATTGGAATCGCACGCACACCAGTTTCAGAAACTGGATAATACTGCATCAGCCAATCTTGAGGGCCTTCGCCTGAGAAGATGAAATCGGGGCTGACCTTATCGGCAGCGGCGCGGAGTTGCGCGGATAGCGGTAAGTCTCCGGAATAGATATAGCCAGGCGGAGTATATCCATGTCCTGGAGCAAAGCTGTATAAGGCGGTTGCGTGATGGCAAACCTCATCCCACAACCAGCCTGCGGAGCCAAGCGCCAGAATCTTCTGAAACTCCTTTGCCGCAATCTCCCGATAATCAGGATCGGCAAAATCCATCACCGCCTGGCGACGATTGTTGATTCCCGCCAGTTGCGTCGGAGTTACATAACTATACCCACCTTGCTGGTAGGGAATCCCATATGGATCGGTGGCCTGGTATTTGTATAGTTCGTTTTTGTACCATACGCTGGTCATGTCGGCCCAGTTCAACTTACCAAACAGGATCACCTTGACACCCATGGCCTGAACCTTGGCGATCGCATCATGGAATTCCTGCCACGTGCCCAGATGAGGGTCAATATCCTCGGAAGGAACATCGCGGTCCTGTCCGCCTTTATGCCAGCCGACAAGTTGTACGGCTCTCACGCCATTGTCGGCATACTCTTTGCCGTATTCCACAAACTTCGTGTAAGGAATCGAATAATCTTCTTCCGGCGTGTTCATCCGGAGCATCGTCCAGGAATGAACTTCCTTTGCCCAGTCGGGCAGGTGCGGTTCTTTGAACCAGGTGGTTCGCCACTCTTTATATAGATCAACGCCCGCGTGCCAATCGCCCTGGTAGCCACGGAGTACGATCGGAGCCAGCTTCACGGTTGAATTGGGATGGGCAAAAATGAAATGGCAAGTGCGAAATTCCAAATGAACCGGCCGGCCAGAGATCTCATCGGTCTGCGGCACCGCATTGCCGTGCAGCAGTCCAGGATGCTGCTCGAATGTGTATTCGAGATAATACGGCTGCGTTGGATCGGACAATTCGACGTAAAGCCCCTCATCCGGAGCCTGGATCAGACAGAAGAGACTGCGATGCGTACCGAAAGTCTTGGTGGGAAAATCAACGCCCCAGTATCCCTTCTCATTGCCAAAGCTCGGGTAGATTTCGTCGGAGTTGAGGTCACCGTACCACATGGTACGGGCTGACATCGGTGTGCTCCGCGCGGGCGGATTCAAGTCTCCAAAATACGGGTAATCAATTGTTTCGACGGTTACTCGCGAATGATTTTCCAGAGTTGCATGAAATGCGAGCCTTCCATTCAAGAGGCTCACCGCCGCCTTCACGGTGATCGGCAGCACGCCGCCATGCTCGCTGATGAGATTTTCCCAACGCAACTCGATTTCGTGGTCCGAGACTCTTTTGACTTCGACGGCCTTTTGCTTTTGGCCGAGAACAAAGTTGTCGCGGCGGCTCGGCAATGGCGCGAGCAGGCGGAAGGAGGCCCCAAGCTCCGGCCGGCGCTCGATAACCCAGTGCGTAGACTTCATTTCAAGACGCGTCAATGCTCCTGAAGCAGCATCAAATGCAACCTGTAGCTTGTCGTCTTCAAGCAGGACTTCGCCGCCGGATGGCGGTAAGGAACCGTCGGCGAGATAGTGCGATTGAGCGCTGATATTGGCACTTTCCGCCATCGATCCAATCGCAGCGAGACCTGCCATCTTGTTAAACGTTCTTCGGTCCATTGTTCTCCTTATTTTCTTGCGTTCAAATCTACCATGGCGAATCCTATGTTCTTTTCGATCACGCACAAAATCGCAGCTGTGCCTGAGTCCTTATTGCTGGTCCGCTCAGAACGATCATGATCCTTAGCCCATCGAGCAGGAGTAATTGCCGCGCGTAGCCCATCCCAGGAGAGGCATCCTTCTGTGGAAAGCAAATCACCAAGGGCCACTCCTGCGGGTAAGAGCGATTGGCAAGCACTATAGGACCGCAATATTAGGCCTGTCAAGAGACCGGTCACTTCAGTCTGTCGTTCGCCTTGACTGACTGTAGAACTTGCAAAATTGTATGATTTCTCAGACAGTTTCTCGACAATCGCGGACAAGTAAGGGAAAAAGTTGACGATCGAGGTGCGCTACGTATAAGGTTCTATCCCTAAGAGGAGTAACCGATCTCTCACAACGGCTCGCTACTGGAGAACAAGACAGATGCGGTAGCCCTCAGAGATTGAGCGCGAGAGGAACAGACCGTGAATCAAACTGCCATTGCAGTAAATCACACAACCCGGCGGTTGCTGGAGGCAGG
This sequence comes from Acidobacteriota bacterium, assembly GCA_021799405.1. The sequence goes on along the minus strand of JAJZAL010000221.1, from coordinate 352 downwards.
GGAAGGCATTTTGCGATTGTCGCCGACGTGGGTGCCGCGGTCGTATATGCTTCCGGGTCGGCGGCTGAAGCTGGATGAGCGCGATCTTTATGCGTATGGGGCGCATCGCGGGGGCATCGATGAGCGCTGGTTTGCCTCCACCACGCCGGCGATGAACGACAACCGCACGCCCGACGAGGGTCTGAGCTACGTGGTATCGGAAGGCGAGCGGTTGACGCTCAAGGCGGCGGTCGAGGCCGAGGGGCCGCGTCTGGTGGGCAAGGCGATCTGGGAGAAGTATCATCGCTGGCCGGTCTACAGCAAGTTTTTCGATAACTACGGTCCCATCATGCACCATCTTCACCAGAGCGAC
>JAJZAL010000220.1 GCA_021799405.1 Acidobacteriota bacterium | reverse complement strand
TGCCGCAGGCTGGGCGTGCCGGTTCGCAAATACCTCGCCGACATCCTGCCCGGCCTCGCTGACCGCTCCATCCAGTCCCTGGCCGAACTCACCCCCGCTGCCTACGCCGCAAAACAGGCCCTGTAGCCTACTTGCCTCCCCGCTTCTCCACAACCATGTAGTTGCCCGAACGCCTACGATAAAACTGCTGGATGAGGCGATCTGTTTGGCTCGGACATAAGTCAGCAAATGGTTGGAATCGGCGAATTGTTCGTAGCGCGGAACCGTAGCCCAGGAAAAGGGCGGAAAATAGGACGGAAATCTATCCTTTTCGCTGCTGACACGACATTCGCGCTGAATTCGCTGGCACACACTGGAGCCGACGGGGCGAGCCACATGCCAGGCAGGGGTGCGTCGGTGTTCCACTCCCTTCGGTTTGCAGATCACTATCCGATCACGGTCCTAAACGCATCGAAAGTGCCCAGTCCTGCAGAGTTTATATAGCTGCGTAAGCCGCCGACGGAAATAGACACAAACGTACTCTCCGGTTGAGCTGGACTCAGGTCGGCGGCGATGCCAATTGCAGCGCCGGGTCCCGGCTTCCAAATCCAGTTCATTAGGCAACACAACGATCCACGGTCAACCTCATGCATCATTTATCTTTGAGCGCAGCCGCCGGTTGTACAGGCGGATTCTCCACCAGCGCAGTCTTCGGATGCACCGGCAGAACCAATGGCTGCAACGGTCGCTGCGAGAAGTCAAACTCCTTCATCAGATTCCCAATCATCGGATTGTTCTCGCGAACCGTCGGCCTCGAATCCGGGCGGCCATCCGTCTTCGGATTCAGCCGCTGACCATGCAGAAACACATCCTCTATAAATTTCAGATATGCATCCGGGCTTAGCGTCTGGTGATCGATGTATCCGGCCCTCGCATAAGGGCTGATCATGATTCCGGGAACCCGAATCCCAAGCCCCATCGAGTCCAAGCGCGGCGGCACTACATGGTCGTAAAATCCGCCCCAGTCATCCCACGTAATAAAGATGACCGTGCTCTTCCAGTCGGGACTCTCCATCGCCGCATTCACAATCCTGGTCACATACGATTCCCCAACGCTTACCTTCGCGGGTGGATGCTCGCTATCGTAGCCATCGGGAGAAAACCATGCGACCGAAGGTAGGGTTCCATCCTTGGCGGCCACAAAATACTGGCTGAGGTCCTCAATGTTGTCCAGTTGATGATCCTCATGCACATCCGTAAAGCCGGGCAGCACATTCCAGATCTCAGGAACACCCCCTTTACCTGCCCTTCCGTTCGGCATTTGAAACTTTCCATTCGCGTTCCGGTGTCGATGCAGTGGACGCCGCACACCGTGATCCAGATAGTACACCCAGCTCACATGCGCTCTGTGCAGCAACCAGGTAATATCCGTCCATGCGAACGGCGTCGTGGAGTTAATACTCTTGCTTGGACTCATGTCACCGGGTCTATCTTTTGGCATCAGCGCACTCACACAACTCATAGGATTATTTGCCTGGGAGCAATTCGCCGACCACGCGGAAACAAGCCACAAATGCGACGGGAAGCTCCAGGAGTGAAGTCCTTCGAACATGTGGTCCTGCAGCACAAAGTGTTTTGCATAAGCCCAGTAGTTTGGAATGTCTGTCCCGTTGTAGTACCCCATCACCTGATCTGCGCCTTTGGGCTGTTTGGGATGTTGACAGTATCCGTGAGCCCACGCCATAGGATATAAACCGTAATTCCCAGCTGCCTCTACTTCGGCTATAAACCCATTCATCTTTCCGTTCGCTACGTCTGCTAAAGACGATTCAGCTACATGAGGACCACCGCAGGTCACATCATTATTGGTGCGGAAGGGCTTGACACACTTTCCGGAAATAGGATCTGGAGCGCAAACCTTGGGTTTTCCATCTCGCATCGGAATGCCATCTGCTCCCGGGAAAGTACCGAAGTACGAATCAAAAGATCGATTCTCCTGGAAAATGATCAGGATGTGTTTGATCGGCATAGCCTTTTGCGCCGATTCTGTCCGGCTCTTGCTGGCAGCCTCTGCTGGCACGGCAGAAACCATAATCATTCCCACAACCAGCAGAAGGGTTGCCGAGACTGTAGTTCGCAACGTGTGTCGTCTTGCCCAAACTTTCATCCTGTAGGCTCTCCTTGATACTTGGGTGGTACATGCAACGGCAAAAGCTTGAACGACCTTCGCAGATGCCTGCACATCTCCGGCTTTTCCAGTGGCGTCGGATTTTCTACCTCGTCTGACTACATACGGGATAGCAAGCCAAAACGACTCGATCCGATCCGATCCGATCACGATCTTCGCAACCCAGCTGGCACGTTCGTTCCCCTCCTACGACTTTCTAGCGAGCATCTTCATCGTGCTGCGAAAACAGTCAGGGCACCTCATCAGGCAATCAGATTCAGACCCCTTTTAGGGGCGAAATAATTGCATTTCTCGTATGATCGCCAGTTTCCCTTCTCAATTCCTCTACTCTTGCCGCAAGCTGACGCTGAAGCGAAGCATATTCCGGCTTCCCGGCAAGGTTATTCAGCTCTCCCGGATCTTTCTGGAGATCGTACATCTCATATTCCTGAGGATCGAGGAAGTAATGGAAGTATTTGAATCGCTCTGTTCTCACCCCCCGATGTGGACGAACTTGCTCAAAACCGGGATAGTCAAAGTACTCGTACAAGAAGTCCTTGCGCCACCTTGTTTCCTTACCCTGAGCAAGCTTCACCAGGCTTCTACCATGCAGGTTTTCGGGCACCTCCGCTCCTGCAAGCTCCAGCAAAGTTGGCGCGAAATCCAGATTGATAACCATCTCCTTCACGCGAGTTCCGGCCTGGAACAACTTCGGATAGCGAATCATTGCCGGAATACGAAGAGAAGGTTCATGCATGAAGCGTTTGTCATAGCTCCGCCACTCGCCAAAAAAATAGCCGTGATCAGAACTTTGCATCACTACGGTATCGTCCAGCTGATTCGTCGATTCCAGGTACGCCAGAACTCGACCAATATTGTCATCGACCGCGCGGAATCCCGCATAACAGTCCTTCACCAGTTCCTCGAGCGTGCGCGCTCGATCCCATGATTCCATCGTTCCAATCTTGTTTTGCGCATCCGCAAATGCGCGCGGCTTGCCCGCATATCCATCCTTATCCGCATCAAATGTGTCAGGAATAAGTATCGGAACTCCGTTGTACTCATTGAGATAACGGCGTGGCCGATAGAAGGGCGCATGTGGGGCCTGATGCCAGAGTAAAAGGCAGAAAGGCTTGTCGCGCTTTTCCTTCAACCATTCCAGCGCTTTGTCCGTAAACCAGTCATCTGCATATACTCCGGTCCAATCCATCGCTGGGTTATCCGGGAAGTCATCGTGATGCTTTCCACGGTAGACTTTCTCTGGACCCATCTCGCCTTTCCGCCCCTCGTGATAATGCGGTGCGTAATAGTCCGTCGCCCCACCGTTAAACGCACAGTAGTAATCCCAGTAACGCTCGCGCAGCCCATTGGGTGAATGCGCTTTTCCAACCATCCCGACCTCGTATCCCGCCTCATGCAACAGGTCGGTAAAGACGGGGACATCGGCGGGCAATGCCCGGTCGGTGGCATTTCCATAGGCTCCTGTCGTATGCGAGTAAAGACCCGTCATGGTTGCAGCGCGGGCCGGCGCACAAAGAGCATTCATGCAGAACGAGTTATCAAAGAAAACGCCTTCACGCGCAATGCGATCCATGTTTGGCGTCTTCAACAGCTTGTTCCCTGTGAAACTCAAACAATCAGGCCGTTGTCCTTCCGTGTAAAAAAAGACCAGGTTTGGTCGCTTTTGATTGCTTCCACCGACAAAGGCCGGAGCCCGATTGGGTTTCGAAACAGCTTCACCAGAAGCCGAAGATGCCGGGATAGAGCCGGCCACGGCGGCTCCTGCGACGGCAGCACTTCCCTTCAGAAAACTCCGCCGTGATGGACGGCCATCCTCATTTATCGTGCCCTTAATGCCATCTTTATCAGTCATGTCTGTCATCCCTATTCTCCTGATATGTTCTGGTGGTGGCTGTGCATCACCGTCGTTCTTTTTTTGACGAGCCTCGACTTTGAATCCGTCAAAACACTTTCGTACTTCCACAAACTGCGTTTATACCCGTTCAGAATGAGACCGAGGGCTGCAAAGGCTTCAGACCCTAAGACGGATTTGCTATCCTGGAACCCTGCATTTCGCCAGAATGGCTAGCTACCAAGCATTACCGGCGGATTTTAGATGCCCCGAAGTACGCCTTAGTCCATCCAAGCGACACTTAATTCAAATAAGCGCGGTGAACACATCCTCGTAACGTTTGGTTGCGTCTGGAATCACCGTTTCAGGGATTTCCTGCACCCTATTCACGACCCTCCCCATTCAAATTGCAAAACATCTTATGCGCGCCATAACGACGATCAGCAACGGCAGGGAATCTCGGCGGTATTTGATAGGTTGCTCTCGATCCATCCGATCTTGCTGTTCGCAGATTCGCAATGATCTCCATCACGTATCCAGTAATTCCGTAGACCAGGCCTTTCGCGCTACATGCGGAGTTGGCCAGCAGTCACTAATCGAAGTGAATCCTATCGGAATATTTGCGCGCTTGTCAAGATTTATAACGAGAACTTGTTCAGCACTCTTCTTGATGGCCGAATAAAAGCGTGCTTCAGTTGATCATCCGCGGGAAGCCTGTGGTCGCCGAAAGACACTACCGAACAGAATGCATCGGATTCCGTCAGCCAATGCATAAAGGGCGGAGAATGCTAATCGGCTCCGTCTTCCAGAACACCACGTCGGCGGATACCAATCATGAGGCTATTTGCCTCACCAGGCACAAGACGTTTTCTTGCGATGCGGCATTCAACGGCTTTGAGAATAATGCAGATGAAGTTTTTGGTCTAAGTCTTGACACACATTTAATTCATCGACTAGGATTCTCCCCGGTCATGGACTGCCAGCCCACTCCGCACAGACAGCGAATGGTTAGGTCTGTAAAGGTGGAGATAGGCATGATCATTTTGCAAATCCGCGAGTGTAACCTGTTTGGCTCAGTTTTGCTGAGCACGAATGGCTCACTCATTACGCGGGCACCACTGCGGCGGCTTGGGACGACGATTGCCGTAGCAGATCCGCGCGAGGTCCGATGAGGCGGAAAACTTTATTTCCATGCGCATTTAGCGCCAGCAATATCCATTTGCTATGCGGAGTTCGACTATGAATTCACACACGAAGGACAAACCATGAAACCATCACGCCGCACAGTTTTGAAGTCCGGGATTGCGACTGCGGCAGTATCAGCCCTGTCCACCAGCCTGCCGCATTTGGCGAACGCCGAGGATCGGCGGCCCAACATCGTATGGATTCTCTGTCACGACATTTACGCACCATGGATCGGGTGCTACGGCAATACGCTTGCGAAAACACCGACCATCGATGGTCTCGCCCGCGATGGTGTTCTTTACAAAAATGCATTTACAACTTGCCCGGTGTGTGCTCCGTCGCGGTTCACATTGGTTACAGGGATGTATCCGCAGACATGTGCACCCGCGCATCAAATGCGAGCACATGGTGTCCTGCCTCCGTCGTTCAAGCCTCTGCCTATTCTGATGCGGGAGGCCGGATACTACTGCACCAACAATTTCTTCACCGATTACAACATGGCTGGGGATCAAAAGGCGTTGTGGGATGCATGTGATCGCACAGCTCACTGGCGGAATCGCCCAGCGGGCAAGCCGTTCTTCTGCGTGTATGACTATGGCATCACGCATGAGTCGCAGATCTTTGGCGACCAACCGACAACAACCGATCCGGCTAGTGTGGACATTCCCCCATTTCTGCCCGACAAGCCGCGAGTGCGCCAGGTACTCGCGCGCTGTACCGACATTCAGAACAGACAGGATCTGGCTACGGCTCATCTGCTGCGAGAACTGCATGAAGATGGGCTCGATGACAACACTTTTGTCTTTTTCATGGCAGATCATGGCGGCGTACATCCGCGAAGCAAACGCTACTGTTTCGAAGAGGGCTTGCATATTCCGCTGATAGTACGCGCGCCTCGCGCGTATCACTCGTTCGTAAAGACGCCACGCGGCAAACCAAGTGATGAATTGATCAGCCATGTAGATATGGCGCCGACAGTATTATCCCTCGCCGGCGTGGAGGTCCCTTCGGCCATGAGGGGGCGACCGTTCATGGGCAGAACGCGTGCTCCAGAGCATGACTATGTATTCAGCATGCGCGATCGTATGGACGAGCGATATGACCTTTCCTACTCGGTGCGAGACAAACGTTACCGCTACACGCGAAACTACATGCCGCAGCGAATCTACGGTCAGCATGAGGCCTATGAATGGCAGTCCGATGCTTACCAGGCCTGGCAGGCCGCGCATCTCGCAGGCGAGTTGAAAGGACCTCAGACAGCTTTCTGGAACACGAAGCCAAGCGAAGAGCTGTATGAGGTTGCTGCTGACCCGCATTCGATCCTGAATCTCGCCGATGCCCCGGAACACCAGGCGCAGTTGATCAGGATGCGCAAAGCGCTGGACGATTTCATCGTGGCGTTTCATGACAATGGATTTATTCCGGAAGACTCGAGTGCGCAAGGCTATCTGGCCAGCCGTGTCCCAGGCGCATATCCGCTCCAGGATGTGCTTGAGATTGCCAACCTGGCGATCCAACGGAATCCCCGCAATCTCTCCACATTTGTGCGTGGACTCGATCATCCGAACTACATCGTTCGCTTCTGGAATGTGCACGGCCTGTTGCTGCTGGCGCCACTCTCCGGCAGAACCCTGGCTGAAGTTCGGAAACGACTCAATACCGAAACGGTTGACGATGTCAGATGCGGATATGCAGAGGCACTGATCGCGTCCGGAGAACACGAATCGGCGCGGGAAGCCATGATGGAGATCGCACAAAAGGAGAACTCCTCGAAGGTTTCCATAAGGGCACTCGACATCGTATCGCTGCTTCCCAACGAACAGTTGGTACCGATTCGGGAACAGTTGGCGCGAATCGGCGAAACAGGGAGTAACTATTTAAAGGATCTCACAAACATGATGATAGCTCGTGCCGACAACACATACACCCCAAGCTTCAACGCTTTCCCAACTCATGGCTTGAAACCAGGACAGATGCCAACGCGGCCTCATAAGCCGGCTGTACCAGATGTGTAAGCTTTGGCCAGCGCTACACTAGCTATCTCGCTGGGACAGATTACTAGGTAAGCCATCATGAAGTAGCGCCGAAATAAGATCTTGCCATCCACAATTGTGGCATTCACGTAATCAAACATAACGTTATCAACATGCAGGAGATCCGCTCATTTGAAAGTAATTTCGGAACTTTTCGTGGAACGGATGAAATCCCGATGAAAGGAGATCATATCGATGAACAGCTCTAGAACATTTCAAACACGGAGGTCATTTCTTCTGAAGGCGGCTGGGACAGCAGGTGCGGCCGCAGTCGGACCGCCAACGCTTCTGAACGCTTTGGACAGCGCCTTCTCCAAGAGCACCCCGGGTCCACCGGGCCTTGCTCAACTCATCGAAGTCGACTTTGCGCAAAAGGACCCGGCTGATTCCAGCCTGTATGGACGGTATTTGAATTTTTGCGGCAACACAGAACAATTCACCGAACAGGATTTTCAGCTCTATCAAAAACAGTTTGGAAGGTTGAAACTCGTGCGCATATGGGGAACTAGCTACATTGATTATGCTGCGCAAGTTGCCGAGGAAGCCCTGATGGTTCCCCGGACGAATCTTCACCGTCCTATATCCGGCAGTCCAAAACAAGCATTTGCGGCAGAACGTATGCACCACGCCGAAAGCTTCATCGATCTCTGGGGGCTGGTGCACGGCACAGTTACAGAGGACGAATGCGTCACGGTTGCGGAACAGTATCTTGGAGCGATCAAGGCAAAATATCCGTTTGTAACTCACATCGAGCCGTTCAACGAGCTGACCGCAAAAGGACTGAATCTGCCTCCAGGCATGACTGTTGAAGAAGCTTATTACAAGGGTTTCCGGGTAGCCTATCGGGCAGCTAAGGAACTTAACCGAAAGAATTCCTACGCAAAACCAATTCTTGTGGGCGGTCCGGCATGCATGGGGTCGCAATATGTCCGCGGTTATTTGAAGAATTTTATAACTTGTTACGCAAATGACCCGGATCCATCGAAGGGGCTCGATTTTCTATCCATGCACTATTATATCGATGGCGAACGCGACAGAATGATGGCTTTTCGCCGCGACACCGAGGTGATCCTAACCGCATACCATCTGCCTGCCGTTCCTCTCGTCGTATCGGAGGTCGGGTGGAAAGAAAAGGGGGCAAAGCCATATAACGGCAACCCAATGGACGCATTGCGCTGGGCCACCGGATCTTTGGCGCACACTTATCAGATTGCCGAGCAAAATGTGACGCCAATAGCGTGGGTCTATCCTCGCAAGGAAGATCGTTATTCCATGGTAGCGCCAGCAACAGATGCGCCGGCCCTGCTTCCCAGAGGAAATGCCTTCAAGTTGGCGCAAATGCTCAAGAAGAACCATGCGAGAAGTTCGATTGCTGTGGATAATTCGGGCAATGGTATCTATTCGGTTGCCACTTTTGATGAAAGCGGAGTTGCCATTCTGTTGTTCAATTACGATGCAACGGGTGAATCGCCCAAGACGGTGGCAATGAAGCTTCTTCACACCGACAAGCT
>JAJZAL010000219.1:7996-8759 GCA_021799405.1 Acidobacteriota bacterium | reverse complement strand
ACGTCGTGCCGCATGACGGAGGACTTCTTTCATCTTGTCTCGGCCATCACGCTCCGGATCTCGCCGCTGCGTTGCAGGAGGTCTGAGATTCTCTTGATCGCCGATGAGCTATTGACGCAGTACTCGATGCAGTTTGACCGCCCCAAGCCGGTCCTTCACGACGACATCCTCGGTTTTCTCACGGAGTACAGTTGGCCCGGCAATCTGTCCGAGCTTCAGACTGCGATCAAGACTTTTGTTGCCATCGGAGACCAGTCCATCTCTCTCGCCGCGCTGAAGGCGGCTGCGTCGGAGGTGAGGCCGAATGGGCAGCCAAGGCCTTTATTGCTGAAGGAGGCGACACGGAGCGCACTGATCCAAATCGAGCGGCAATTGATCTCCAAGGTTTTAGTTGCGACCGGCGGCAATCGCAAACGCGCGGCGAATGAACTGGGGATAAGCTATAAGGCCCTTCTCTACAAGCTCAAGCAGATCGGAACTGAAATCCAATCTGCGCCCAACAGGAACGGAGTTGCACAATGAAATCAGGAAGGCTCTTCATTTTGGCACTTGTCCTGCCTGGCCTCTTCTGCCATGCCCAAGGCAAAGAGTCGGCAGGAAAGTCCGCTAAGGCCATGCCACCCTCCTCCGCAAGACCTGCGGTCGACAGCTACGTCATTGGGAAATCCGATGTCCTCAGCGTCACCGTTTGGAAGCAACCGGATCTGTCAGGCAACCTTCTCGTTCGGCCCGACGGCATGGTTTCGATGCCCCTTCTCGGCGA
>JAJZAL010000219.1:0-7986 GCA_021799405.1 Acidobacteriota bacterium | reverse complement strand
ATCGAATCGAGACAAAACTCAAGAAATACATGCAGGATCCGGAGGTATCTGTCGTGGTGACCCAGATCAACAGCAAGGTGATCTATCTTCTCGGCGAAGTGGGGAAGAAGGGCCCAGTCCAAATGACCGCCGGCATGACCTTGCTGGAAGCCATTGCCAGTGCAGGCGGGCTTACGGATTTTGCCAATTCAAAGAAAATGTACATCCTGCGCAGCGAGGATGGAAAGCACCAGAAAATCCGTGTGCGCTATAAGCAGGCATTGAAAGGCGACCCCGCCTCCAATCTTGTGCTGCAACCCGGCGATACGATTATTGTTCCTTAAGGCGCACAACCAGTGAAAAAGACACTCAAACTCGTGGTATTATTTTTTGCTCTTCGCGCGACGATGGCGGTTGCGCAGGCCGTGCCGGCGGCGAAAATCCAAGGTCTGTCGGTCAGCGGCAACCTGCACTATAGTTTTCGCTATTCGCAGATCGCTGCGTTCGGCTCCGGTCTGGGCGACTGGCAAATGAGCACCGCTTCCGCATCGGCGGACTATGCGAACGGCAAAAATCGCTTTCCGTTCAGCCTGACGTACGGCGGCGGCTATATCTGGACCATCGCCGGCCCATCGTATGATTCCGGACTATTTCAGCATCTGTTCTTATCGCAAAGCATTGTCGGCCGCAAATGGAACGTTGTAGCCAGCGATAACATAAGCTATCTGCCGGAGGCGCCGACCACGGGTTTCACGGGGATTCCAGGCATAGGAGAACCGATCGGCGTGCCTAATCCTGCACCCCCGTCCGGCCAGTCGATCCTGACAGTGAGTACCCACGTTGTCGACAACAATACGCTAGGTGAACTCGAACGTAATGTCAGCCGCGCGACGACCTTTAGCACTGGCGCCAGCTACTACTTCTTCCGTTATCCCGACGGTAACGGAATCAATACGAATACCACAGCGGCGAATGCGGGACTTACATGGCGACTCAACGCGCGAAATTCGCTCATGGGCAACTACCTGTTCTCCCAGTTCAGCTTCCCGGATTACAACTTCTCCATGACGACCACCTCCGGCACCTTGGGCTTTCAACGCGCGTGGAACCGGAAGATCACTACAAACATCTCGGCGGGGCCGCAGTGGCTCAGCAGTTCTCAGAGTGCCACGGTGCCCTCTTCCCTGGGGGTTGTAGCGAATGTGGCCGTGAATTATCAGTACCAGTTAGACTCGGCCAGCCTTGTCTATTTCCACGGAATCATTGGTGGCGCCGGTTATTTTCTCGGCGCCAAGCTTGATAGGGTTGGGGTGAATTTCTCTCGGGAGTTCGGGAGAGATCTGACGGTCGGAGCCGATGCATCGTACATGCGCACTGCCTCACTCGGGAACGGAGGGTTGCTCGGGTACTCTGGGGTATTCAATGCCGAGTTTGCAGGCGTGCAAGCGACTCGGCATCTGGGCCGACATTTCAGCGCTTTTGCGAATTACCAGGTTATCGTGCAGTCCTCGAGCTCTGCGGCCGCAGTTCCGGTCAACGTGCTGAACCAGCTGCTGCAAGTCGCCGGCTTCGGTATCGACTATTCGCCTCAGGGAAGGCATCTCAGGCAATAAATTTGTGAAGGAGTCATATGCTCGGTCATCGTGAACTGACAATAGAGGACTACACCGGTATTTTGAAACGGCGATGGCTTCTGATCCTGTGTTTTACGATCGTTTTTCTCGCGATCGGCGGGGCCATAAGCTACATCGTGCCGCCTCTGTACGAATCGCAGACGTTGATACTCATTGAACAGCAGAAGGTCCCGGAAGACTACGTAAAGCCCGTCGTCGACGAAAACCTGGACGCGCGACTTGCGTCCATGAAGGAGCAGATACTGAGCCGCTCTCGTTTAGAACCTATCATTATGAAGTACAACCTTTTCGCAGGCGACAAAAACGCTACGGACTCTCGCTTCGAGTTTTTAAAGCCGATCATGAGGAGATTCAACCTTCTTGCCGGCGACGAAAACACCCTGGACCAGCGTATCGAGTTGACGCGCAAGGCCGTCAAAATTACTCAGATTCACTCGGCAGTACGTCGTGGCGATGTGCCGGGGTTCTTCGTGTCTTTCGACGCGAGCGACGCGCGTACAGCTCAGCAGGTATGCGGCGAGATCACGTCGCTTTTCATAAGCGAGAACCTGAGTGCCCGGGAACGGTCTGCCGAAGGCACGACCGACTTCTTGAAGCAACAACTCGACGACGCAAAACGGACGCTTGACGAACAGGACGCGAAGCTGGAGGCCTTTCAGCTCAAATATTTCGGGAAGCTTCCGGACCAGGAATCGTCCAATGCAAATGCGCTTCAAGCGCTGACTACACAACTTGACGCCGCTACGCAATTGGTCAACCGAATACAGCAAAATGAGACGTTTCTCCAAGCTTTAGTTGCGCAGGAAACGCATGAATTGCAAAGCGGAGGCCCATCCGCCGCGACAATCGATGAACGCCGTAAGGAGCTCAACACCCTTATTGAGCAGAAGCAACAAATGGGAACTCTCTACACTGCGAACTATCCCGATATGGTCGCAATCTCGCGCAAAATATCCGACCTGCAGGCGGAAATCGACCATGCCCCCGCCGAGCCAGCGCCGAAACAGGCCGCAGTCGACCAGCCCGATTCTCCACAACTCGTGCAACTGAAGGCCCAGCTTCGCGCGGTGCAGCAATCCATGATTCCTGCAAGGAAGGAACAGGCCCGGATAGAGCAGCAGATTCGCACCTATGAGGCAAGGATCGAGTCAAGCCCGATGGTCGAAGAGGAGTACAAACGGATCACGCGCGATCATGATACGGCCCTCCAGTTCTACAACAGCCTGCTTACCAAGATGAATGAATCTTCAATGGCAAACGCACTTGAGGAGCGCCAGCAGGGCGAGCAGTTCAGTGTAATGGATCCTCCGAACCTTCCCGACGCCCCTAAGTTTCCGAACCGTATTATTTTTGCGGCTGGCGGACTTCTATCCGGTCTGTTTCTGGGTTTGCTCATCTCGGCGCTGCTTGAGTATCGCGATACTTCCCTGCGCGATGAGAGGGACATCTGGGCATTTACAAAGCTACCGACCCTCACAACCATTTCCTACGTTGAGGGTCTCCCCCAGCCTGCAACGGATGAACGCGCCGACCGTGCGAGGATTTTTTCGCGCATGCGCAAGCCCATTGAAAGCGCGGAGTGCTAATTATGTACAGGTCCTTCTTCGGTCTTCGCGCCTTTCCTTTCCGATCCAGTCCGGATCCGCGGTTTCTATGCATGACGCCGCAGATTCGAGAGGCGCTCGCCTGCTTGCAATATGGCATAGCGGAGCGCAAAGGCTTTATGGTCATGACGGGAGAAGTGGGCACAGGAAAGACGACACTGCTCAAGTCGGTCCTCAGTTGGTTTGCCAAGGAACACGTTTCTACGGCATTCGTCTTCAATCCTCGTCTCGATGTGCTCGACTTTCTTGAATTTGTCCTCACCGACTTCGGCATTCCGCCGAAGGAGCGGACCAAGTCGGGAATGCTTCTGCAACTCAATCGCTGGCTGATCGAGCGCTTTCGCGAACACGGACTGTGCGTGGTCGTAATCGATGAAGCGCAGAATCTCTCGATGGATCTTCTCGAAGAGATTCGTTTATTGACCAATCTAGAAACCTCCTCGGAAAAACTGCTGCAGATCGTCCTTTCCGGTCAGCCTGAACTCCACGATATGCTTTGCAACCCAAGTCTTCGACAGCTTCGTCAGAGGGTCTCGCTGTGGTGCAAAACATCTCCATTGACCTGCGAGGAAACGCAGGCGTACATCGCCGAAAGGCTGCGCATTGCCGGCGCCACTCGGCCCGTGCTGACGCCTGAAGCGGTAGAACTCGTCCATCGCCACTCGAAAGGAATTCCTCGCGTCATCAACCTAATTTGCGAACATGCCATGATCAACGCGTACGTGGAGCAGGTCAAGCCCATCCCCGCGCGGATCGTTGAGTTGGTCAGCTTGGAGTTCAATCTGGATGAGCAACCCTTCTTGATTTCGCCCATGGCCATGTCGGGTTTAGGCGAACATATTTCTCCGAAAACCATGTCTGATGTCCTTAGACCCGTCGCAAATTCCATCGACCCCCGGAAGGAAAGAAAAATATGAGCCGCATATTTGAAGCGCTTCAAAGAGCCGACCTTGAACGGAAGACCGCTCAGGGGACGGAAATCGGACCCTTTCCAGAGTCGATAATCGCCTCCAGTACCGAGGACCTGCCGCCAACCTCGACCGGCGTGGCCCTTGAGAACATCGCGCGGCACTCGTGGAAGCCATCGGTCGCATCGATTCCTTCTCTCACAGACCGCGGCGCGGAAGTCGAGCAGTTTCGAAAGCTTCGTTCGCGCGTCAGCCAGGCTCGCGATGAAGCTCCGCTCAAAACGATACTTATCTCGAGCGGTATGCCTTCAGAGGGGAAGAGTTTTGTGGCATTGAATCTGGCCATGAGCCTGGCACGCCATGGAGTTAATAATGTTTTGCTCATCGACGGCGATCTGCGTCGTCCAACGCTTCATAATCTTCTGGGCGCCCCCCAGACACCCGGCCTGTCAGAGTACTTGGCCGGGACCGCGGAAGTGATGGATATCCTTCAGCGCGACAAAGCAGGCGAGACCAACAGCATGGCCCGCTTGCCCAACCTGACATTTGCTCCTTCTGGCAAGTGCAGCGATAACTCTTCGGAATTGGCGGTGAATCACCGCATGGAAGAGCTGATCGCGGCGCTCTCGCCCCATTTCGACTGGATAGTGATCGATTCCTCGCCGGTGCTGGCGGTCACGGATGCGGTGGACCTTGCCCGCGCCGCCGATGCGGTCCTGCTGGTTGCCCGCGAAGCGCGCACGCCTTACGAAGTGGCACAGCGCGCGCAAGCTGCCTTTAGCAAATCCCGCATCCTTGGCTTTGTGCTCAATGCAGCCAAGCACATCCCACGCCAGGGATATTACGCCTCCTACTACTACGGCGGACAGGGCGAGGAGGGCAAAGCAGGGCCGGAAAAGGATGGACGGGGAAAAGGATGATCAGGCTCCTAAATGTGTACTATCCGACGCGGATACTGGTGCTTCTTCTTTGCGAAGGGCTCCTCGTCGGCGGCTCATTTTTCTTGGCCGCCGCGTATCTTATGGGGCCGGACATGTACATCGCTCTGGTTTACCAGGATGGAATCCTGAAGATAGTGGGCATCGTTGCTTTTACCCTCCTCCTCTCGTATTACTTCGATCTCTATGAACCCCAGCGCGTCTCATTGCGCTGGGAGATCTACTTTCGGCTCCTGCTGGTGCTGAGCGCACTGTCTTTTTGTTTGGCCGTGCTCCTCTATTTCTTTCCTGCGATAGATATCGGACCCAATGTTCTGGTTGCGGGCGTTGCTCTACTCGTGTTTGTTTTCCTTATCTGGCGATGGGTCTATGAGTGGATCATCGGTCTTCCAATGTTCCGGGAACGCGTGTACGTGCTCGGGGGCGGCGAGCAGGCGGAAGCCATCGTGAAGATTCTGCGCACCAGACGCGATGCCGGAATGGAAGTTGTCGAAAGAGAGCGAACGGAAGCATTCAATGGGCCACAGGAACGATTTGCGGCTGATCTTCGCGCTTTCGATACACCGAAGCTCCTTATTGACCGCGTCATTGTCGCCATGGAAGATCGTCGCGGATCGATGCCGGTGCGTGAACTCCTTGCTCTTCGGCTTCGAGGCGTCACGATTGAGGATGCCAGTTCCCTGATCGAGCGCCTTTCAGGTAAGATGCCGCTGGCGGGGCTCAATCCCAGCAGTCTTATCTTCACCGAAGGCTTCAACGTAAAGCAATCGCTCCGGATCTCACAACGCCTGATCTCCATCGTCGTCTCTTCAATCGGTCTGGCAGCATCCCTGCCCTTTGTTCCGTTCATCATTCTGGCCATGCACTTTTGCTCGCCAGGCCCGATCTTTTTTTGCCAGACACGCGTCGGGCGCAAAGGGCGGCCGTTCTCCATTTACAAATTTCGCACGATGAGAGTGGACGCCGAGGCCAATGGAGCTGTATGGGCGACGAAGAACGATTCTCGCATTACTGGGCTTGGCAGATTCATGCGCAAGACCCGCCTTGATGAGATTCCGCAACTCTGGAACGTCCTGCGCGGAGACATGGCTTTTGTCGGCCCCCGTCCGGAGCGCCCCGAATTTGTGCAATGGCTCGCGAAAGAGATCCCCTACTATGAGCTGCGGCACATGGTCCGTCCGGGGATCACAGGCTGGGCCCAGGTGCGCTATCAATATGGCGCAAGCCTGGAGGAGACGAAGCAGAAGTTGGAATACGATCTCTACTACATCAAGTACCGGTCCATTGGCCTCGACCTGCTCATCATGTTTGAGACGATCAAGACCATTCTTCTGCGGAGGGGGGCCCAGTGAAAATCATCTTCTGGATATCACTGACCGTCATACTCTATACCTACGCGGGATACCCCATCGCGATGTGGATGCTCGCGCGGTTGCGGCCGAGGTCATGGAAATTCGCTCCGATCGCACCCAGCGTGAGCGTCGTACTCGCCGTGCACAACGGTATCGCGCTGCTTCCACGCAAGATTCGGCATCTGCTGGACCTCGATTACCGCAATATGAAGGAGATCATCGTCGTCTCCGATGGCTCAACCGACGGCACTGCGGAACTGCTGGCTGGCCTACGGAATCCGCTTCTTAAAAGCATTGCCCTGAAAGAGCACGGTGGCAAGGCGGTTGCCGTCAACGCCGGCGTGGCGGAAGCCACGGGAGAAGTGGTCCTATTTGTGGACCTCCGTCCAGAGATTGCTCCGGGCGCGATTCAGCAACTGGTTGGCAACTTCGCGGATCCGAAGGTCGGGTGCGTGGCCGGCGAACTCACTCTGCGCCGCGAAGGGCACGACGCCACTTCCGCGGCAGTGGACGGCCTTTACTGGCGCTACGAACAGTGGATCAGGAAATGTGAAAGCGCCTACGATTCTCCGGTCGGGGTCTACGGAGGCTTCTACGCGATCCGTCGCGAGCTTGCGGTAGAGCAGCCCGCTGGAATGATTCTGGACGACATGTTTCAGCCTCTGTCGATCATCCGCATGGGCTATCGCTCAGTTCTGGACGTGAATGCCAATGTTTACGACACCTGGCCGGAAAAAGCTGCGGGCGAGTTTCATCGCAAAGTGCGTACGCTGGCGGGAAACTTCCAACTTTTTCGACTCGCGCCGTGGACGCTGACACTGCAGAATCGAGTTCTCTTCCAACTTGTCTCGCATAAGTTCCTGCGCCTCGTCGTACCTTACTTGATGGTCCTGCTGCTTGCTTCCACGTTGGCCCTTGTCCCTGGCTCGCGGATGTACGCCGTTCTCGCCGCGATTCAGATATTCGGAGTGGCCCTGGCCATTCTTGGCCTACGCTTCAGAATCCCGGTGCTGCATCGCGTCGCGGCGCCGGCCAGCGCACTGCTGCTGCTCAATGCCGCCGCAGTCGTAGGGTTTTACAAATTTCTCTTTACTCGCGGCCCCCTCTGGAAGATCTGGAATTCGAGCCAGCCGATGGCAAAGCACTCAACTCCGGAAACTCATAACTTGGCGGCGCCGAAACCAACCAAGAGCACCGTATGAAGAATGTCCCGCTCTGCGTTTATTCCCCGGCCACGGATTTGCGCGAAGGACTCTTCGGCCAAGTCTTCAATCATGTCTTCCACGTACTCCCCTATCTCTATGAGAGGGGCATCTTTCCTGTGTGGGAAATCCATTCAACCCAGTACGGCGCGCCACCCGACTGCATCACCATTCCCGGGGCGCTCGATATCGCCTACACGCCTCCACCGGGGCCATTTCGCCGCGTTTCCCTACGCGAGCTTCGCCGCCGCCATGCCAGAATCCTAGGCAACGACTGGCCGGAACTCAGCCGGATATGGCACGCTTACTTCAAAGTTCCAGCCCGGATTCAGCAGTCGGTCGACCGGATCTTCCCTCCGGGCCGCGTCC
>JAJZAL010000218.1 GCA_021799405.1 Acidobacteriota bacterium | reverse complement strand
GTTGGTACCCGGAGGGGGACTCGAACCCCCACGGCCTTGCGGCCTGCGGATTTTAAGTCCGCTGCGTCTGCCGATTCCGCCATCCGGGCAAAGAAGACGGCTGCCTTATCTTACTATCTCTTCCAGGCCCGCGAAGTGTTGCCCTGCAAGCCCGAAGATGCAGAAAGACCCGCTGCTTCGCGCGGGTCTTTCTATAAGAGACATGCTGAAGCGCTAGTGCGGCTTGCGAAATTCGATCTCATCATCGCGCAGAAAGTATTCAGCAGAACAGTTGTCAGAACCGCAGATCATCGACTCCAGGCCGAAGTACTGGGCGCGGGTGATCAGGCCGAGCGATCCGCATCCGGGGCAGGCCAGCACGGCAACGTAGGGGTTGCGGGCGTCTCCAATGGACGTAGGATTCTGCAGCACAAACATCGTGCCCGGTTCCATCTGTTCGGGTATCCACTCGTCGATCATTTGCCATTCGTCCTGCATAGACAACCTCCTCGGTGAGTTGCTGGCGATCAAACTGTTCAGGTGAATCTTGCCGTCGCTGAAAACGAGACTATGAATCCGCCGCTAGTGCCTCCTTGCCGGTCTGGCTGGGAATCACACACTGATTCCGGAATTCGGGTACATGACATTGGGGATTGGGGGACGGAGCAGCAATCAGCATATTGTCGCGAAGGAACGGCACCCAACCAAGACCCGTAATGGCCGGGCAAAGAAGCCCGACACCGGGAAGAGCGCTCGTGCTGCAGAGAATCTCTTGCATGCAGAGTCATCACCAACATCCGCCCGCAGGTGGATGTTTGAGGAGATTCTCATCCGATGAAGGCGATGTGTCAACGACACATTTGAGGGCGGGTTAACTCGTGAGATTCATTTCAAAACGGGCTGGGAGATGGCCGATTTGACGGCGCGAACAACCTCCTCCATCGCAGACGGAGTGAGATAAGGATGCATCGGCAGGCTCAGCACCCGCTGAGCTGCGCGTTCAGCAACGGGAAAACTTCCCATGGGCAACCCGAGATGGGCAAACACAGGCTGCAGGTGCAGAGCATCGGGGTAATGCACGGCTGTCGGAATTCCCTGCTTGTTCATGAGGTGCTGCACTTTCTCGCGATCTTCCACCTCGATGGTGTACTGCGCCCAGACGCAGGTACGGTCGGGCAGCACTTCAGGGGTGGCGACAATGTTCTTCAGCAGCGCAGTATAGCGGCTGGCCACTTCGTTTCGCGCGGCCAGTTCGGTATCGAAGACCTCCAGCTTGGCCAGCAGCACCGCCGCCTGGATCGTATCCATGCGGCCATTGATGCCGATGCGGGTGTGGTGATACCGGCGATCCTGACCATGGTTGCTCAGCTCGCGCATGGCCCTTGCCAGCCCGTCGTCGTTGGTGAAGCAGGCTCCGCCATCCCCATAACAGCCGAGCGGCTTCGAGGGAAAGAAACTGGTGCAGCCAATCGTGCTCAGATTGCAGGACGCGCGTCCGTTGTAGAGCGCGCCAAAGCTCTGCGCGGCATCCTCAATTACGGGCAGCCGGTGCCGTTCGGCGATGGCATTGATTTCGTCCATGTTTGCGCACTGCCCGTAGAGACCCACCGGCAGGATCGCGCGAGTATGAGGAGTGATGGCCGACTCCAGCTGTGCCGCGTCCAGGTTCCAGGTGCGCGAATCAATGTCAACGAATACCGGCCTGGCACCAAGCAGGGCGATCATTTCTCCCGTGGCAAAAAATGTAAAGGACGCGGTGATGACTTCATCCCCGGGACCAATGCCGAGGGCCATCATGGCCAGCAGCAACGCGTCTGTCCCGCTGGAACAGGCGATGCATTGCTTTGCGCCCACACGCGCCGCAAGCCGTTCTTCCAGTTCCCTTACCTCAGGGCCAAGGATGTACTGGCCGTGGTCGAGCACGGCCTGAATGCGTGCATCAACAACGGGTTTGAGCTTCCGGTATTGGGTCTTGAGATCGATGAAGTCCATGCGCTTATTTTCGCACTGGACCGTGCGTTGCAGCCTGTGCGCTGGCTTCCTGCACCGAGAGTTTATCGATCACGCGGTACATATGTTCATTGCGCACGATGCTCTCAACATATTCATGGGTCTGCGTGAAAGGAATGGACTCTACGAATTCCGCCATCCCGTCATACTTGCCAATCTTCCGCCAGGCAACTACGCGATAATCACCTGCGTTGTAGGCAGCAAAGGCATACTCGGCGTTGCCGTTGAATTCATCCATCAGCTGCTTGAGATAAAGCGTTCCAAGATTGATGTTGATCACCGGGTTGAGCAGATCGCGCGTGCGGAAGTAGCGCATACCCGCCTTGCGCGCCATGGCGCGACCGACAGACGGCAGCAGCTGCATCAGACCGTAGGCGTTGCTGTAGGAAATGGCATCCGGCCGGAATCCGCTTTCCTGGCGGATCAGCGATGCAACCATGTAAGGATTGAGCCCACGCGCCTTGGAATAAGCCTGAATCTGCGGCCAGTACGGGGTTGGATACAACATCTTCCAATACGACATGGGAATCGCACCGATGGGCGCCTGGGTATAAAACGGTATCACCCGCATGAGCGCAAACATCGCCCGCCACGCCTCATCGCCGTTCGAAAAGATCTGAGCCTGGGCGAATGCGCCCCATTCCCTGCTGCCCGGGGCCTGACTGATTTCGGCGGCCACATATCCGTCCAGGCCCGCGTTGGCAAGCAGACGCGCTTTGAGCACGCGAGGATCGTTGTGGGGAATTTCGTCGCTGAAATCCGGAATGAGCTCGGGGTTTATGCGATCCAGCGCAGGCACCGCGGCCGGACGCACTGGGCCCATCTTCCTGAGCCGCTGCTCCGCCAGCAGCCCGTAATAGTAATGGGGATAAAGGCGAATCTCGGTACGGTAGTAGGCTGCGGCCAGTGCCTTCAGGTGGTCGCGCTCAAAAATGCGGCCACGCCAGTAGAGGGCCGTCGAGAACTGCTCGGTTCCGGGGTAGCGCTCAATCTCCTGGTCAAAGAGCCGCGCCGCCGCGTCGTAGTGGCCCAGCCGGTACGTCAGCCAGGCAGCGCGCCAATGGCTCTTGGCGGAAAGATCCGAACAGACCTCGTAATGGACCGGCCGCTGGCACATGTAAGGGAAACGATTGGCCAGCTCGCTGTAGTAAGCGATGGCCTCGGGATAATTCGGTTCCAGCAGATACATGTTGCCCGCCGAATAAAGAGCCTGGGCCAACCATGGGCTATGCGGGAAACGCAACTCCATTTCATCGATGAGATGACGAATCTGCAGGTCGTTGCTTTGATCGCGGGCGAGCTCGACATTTAGATACAGAAGGCGGGCGCCGGCCTCATCGTTCAAGTCCCTGATCTGGTCAATCTCCTCCTGCGTGAGCTGGTTTAGTTTGTAGTCACAGGCGGCCGCGGCCACGAAGTACGCATTCTGCGCCGTTTCATCCAGACGCGGGTTGCGGCCCAGAAGCAAATACTCTTCCTTGGCCTGGCGATATTTGCCGGCATCAAAGAGCGCGTCCGCGTTGATGCGCAAGTCCTCGGGCGGCAACGTATGCAGCAGGTCCATCGAGGAGATCTGCTTCCGCGCTGCCTGGCCGGCGTCGCTCAGCGGGTAATCGGTAAAAACGCGGCGGTAATACAGCAGCGCTTCCTCGCGATTTCCAAGAGCCCACTCCGCTTTCGCATATGCCAGAAGATAATCGGCACGATTTCCAATGGCTCCGGAGGCGCTGACGCGAAGCACCCGCAAGGCGTCCGCGGGGCGGTGATCGCTAAGATAGGCATTGGCCAGCAATGCGGGAACAAACGGCGTAAGGATGCTGTCCGGGTATTTCGTGCGGAAAGTGCGAAGATTCGACTCAGCCTGCGGATACATTGCGGCGCCCGTTTCTGCTTTCGCCAGAAAATACGTGGTGAAATCATCCAGTCCGGAGTGATATCGCGCTGCCGCTCGAAGTGCGTCAATGGCGTGATTGTCGCGGCCATCCACAAGATAAGCGTGGCCCAGAGCAAGGTAAGCGAGAGCGGCAGATTCGCCGTAGTGGCGTTGCGCCCAGACCTTCACATCCGCGTAAGCAGATGGGGTCCGTCTCTGGATGAGCCTTACGGCCAGCGGCCGCAAAGGCAAGGACGCAACATAATCTGTGTGCAGCCGCCGCTCACGAGCAGCTTCCCACGCCGAAATTCGGCTGCCGCGCCGGGTACGAGAAATCTGGCGCACAGGACGCCGGACATGCGTGGACTTTTTCGCTTGCGCGTAATGCTTCACCGTCGTGTGGTGAACATGGCTCGCGGGCGTGTGAACCGCCCCGGCGTAAACCATAGGAGCAGCCACAAAGCACACCGCCAGAAGCAATGCGAAAAGCACAAGTCGATTGGATGCGCCAGGAAAATGGCAGGAAGCGTGGCCGGTGCTGCGGGTGCTGCGATACGACATGGGAGAAACTCGTCCCTCTGTTTCAGAGTAAGCCGGTTTTCGGGAAAAATACGAAGGACCATCGCCAAATCTGCCCTGCCCGGTTCCTATTTATGTACCCCGGATCCATCCTGCTCAAGCAATCGGGGTAGTGCTGCGAAAGACGCCTTTGGGAGCTTTCGGATTGGCCTTTGTTTTCTGCGAGGTGCCGGTTTTGGCCGCTGTTTTCAGAGACGGAACCGGTATGACGATCCTCCCTGAGGCCATCGTCTGATGGCCATGTGCCCGCAACGTCTGGCGCCGCATCGTCGGCCGGCCTCTTGAGAGAGACAGAACGCACCGGCAACAGGGCAAAAAGCACCAGCCATTTTGCGGGCGCTGCACATGGGCTTCTAGAATAGAGAAGGGACTTTCGCCTTGCGGCATGCCGCCGGGTGGAAATTTCCCTGAAGCGAATCATTATGCCAACCATCCAAAGTTCAGGTACCGAAGAAGTCCATCCCGACCTTCTGCTGGTGAATCAGGCTCGGGAAGGAGACGTGCAGGCCTTTGAAAAGCTTGTGCGTCAGTACGATCGGCAGGTTTTCCGGATCGCGCAGCACATTACGCAAAACCGGGAAGACGCCGAAGACGTTGTTCAGGATGCATTTCTAAAGGCCTACGAAAAACTCGACCAGTTTCAGGGGAATTCAAAGTTCTATACCTGGCTGGTTCGAATCACTGTGAATGAAGCGCTGATGCGGCTGCGCAAGCGCCGCACCGGAAAGATGGTTTCGATCGATGAGGACGTGGAGACAGAAGAGGGTTCGATGCCCCGCGACCTCGCCGACTGGAGCCCCGACCCGGAAGCGCTGTATGGGCAATCGGAGATGGCCGAGATTTTGAGAAAGACCATCCAAGGGCTACCGGCGGGGTTCCGAGTGGTATTTGTATTGCGCGACGTGGAAGGACTTTCGACCGAAGAAACGGCAGAAACGCTCGGCTTGAGCGTGCCGGCGGTCAAATCCAGGCTATTGCGTGCACGGCTGCAGTTGCGTGAGCGGCTGAGCCGCTACTTCCGCGACAGAAGTAAGGAAGGTGCGAAGTGACCTGCTCAGAATTTCTCGCGCAACTCGATGACCTGCTGGATAATGAGGTCGCTGCGCCGCTGCGGGCCGATCTGGAAGAGCACCTGCGCGGCTGCGAACATTGCGTGGTGACGCTGAACACCACACGCAAGACGATCGAAATCTACCGTACACACGAAATTTACGAACTGCCGAATGAACTTCGCGAGCGGCTGGAGACAGCTATCCTGGCGAAATGCCGTAAATGCTGACCGTTGTAGTATCGGAATTGACGCAAAGGGCTCTCCCGCTTGATACTGTGAAACATGTTTCGTCCCAACCACACTGCCCGGATCACGACTGACATGTGCATGTGCATGTGTAGCCACACCGTGCGCGCGGACGGATGATCGCAATAAAGCGAACAACAAAACGTTCAGGCGGCCCACGGTAATCAGAATCGCGGGCCGTTTTTCTTTGTGCAGAATCGAGTAGGCCGCGTCGCCTATTCGGAGAAAATCCGCTGATCGTAGTCGTATGAGCGGCAAAACATGGTGTAGCAGTGGCACCCGGCATCCCGCCGGAAAATAAGGAGCAGAGGAATGGCAGAAGCGCAGAAGCAACACCTGGCCACGTTGGCCGTTCATGGGGGACAGGAGCCGGATCCGACAACGGGATCGCGGGCTGTGCCAATTTATCAGACGACATCGTACGTTTTTCAGGATGCAGACCATGCAGCGCGCCTCTTTGGTTTGCAGGAGTTCGGCAACATTTACACGCGCATCATGAATCCGACTACGGATGTCTTTGAGAAGCGCGTGGCGGCGCTGGAGGGTGGCGCGGCAGCGCTGGCAACTGCTTCCGGCCAGGCAGCTGAAACACTGGCCATCACCACACTGGCAAGCGCGGGGGAAGAAATCATTTCGACCACTTCCCTCTATGGCGGCACCTACAATCTCTTCCATTACACGCTTCCCAAGCTGGGCATCAAGGTGCGTTTTGTAGACGCCGACGACCTGGACGGCTTGCGCGCGGCGATCAACGACAAGACCCGCGCCGTCTATACGGAGGCGCTGGGCAATCCCAAGCTGGACGTCGCTGACGTCGAGTCACTGGCGAAAATTGCGCACGAACACGGGCTCCCACTCATCATTGACAACACTTGCGCTACCCCTGTCCTGCTGCGGCCCATCGAGTGGGGCGCGGATATCGTGCTCGAATCGGCGACGAAATTCATGGGCGGGCACGGCACTTCCATCGGCGGCGTCATCGTCGACTCCGGCAGGTTCGACTGGAAGGCTTCCGGCCGCTTCAAGGATTTCGTAGAACCCGATCCTTCGTATCACGGCATTTCGTTCGTCGAAGCCTTCGGCCCGCTGGCTTATATTCTGAAGGCGCGCGTGCAGGGCCTGCGCGACACCGGCGCCGCACTGTCCCCGTTTAACGCGTGGCTGCTGCTGCAAGGATTGGAAACGCTGCATCTGCGCATGGAGCGTCACTCCAAAAACGCACTCACTGTGGCAAAACACCTCGAACAGCATCCCGGCGTAAAGTGGGTGAATTACCCAGGCCTTGAGTCGAGCAAATATGCGGCCCGCACCAGGAAATACCTCCCAAATGGGCAGAGTGCACTGCTCACCTTCGGCATCCAAGGCGGCTACGAGGCAGGCAAGAAATTCATCAACTCGGTGAAGATCTTCTCGCTACTGGCAAACATCGGCGATGCCAAATCGCTGGTGATTCATCCGGCTTCGACCACCCACCAGCAACTCAGCACCGAAGAACAAGCAGCCGCCGGCGTCACGCCCGAGTTGATTCGCCTCTCGGTCGGCATTGAGGATGTGCGCGACCTGATCGCGGACATCGACCAGGCCCTTGCCGTGGCCGGTGCGGCACTATGAACGCCGCGAATGAAACAAAGGCCATCGAGCCCGACTTTTCAGGGGACTACCTCATTGACGAGGTGGTCCCGCTGGAAAGCGGCGAGAAGCTGGTGCGGCCAACGCTGCACTACTCCATCTACGGCAAGCTCAACGATGCGCGAGACAACGCGGTTCTGGTCTGTCATGCACTCTCAGGCAATGCTGAAGTTGTGGAATGGTGGCCGCAGCTCTTTCGCAAGCCCGACCCGCTCCTCGATCTGGACCGCGACTGCGTCATCGGAATTAATATCTTTGGCTCGTGCTACGGCTCCACAGGACCGGGCTCCGTCGATCCCGAGACCGGCAGGCTTTACGGACCGACTTTCCCTCTCATCAACGTGCGCGATATCGTCCGCGCACAAGCCATGTTGATCGAGTCGCTTGGCATTAAAAAGCTAAAGCTGATTATCGGTGCTTCCATTGGCGGCATGCAGGTTGTGGAATGGGCGGTCCTGTTCCCGGAGCGCGTAGCACGTGCCGTAAGCATCGGCGCGGCTCCGCTCGGCGCCATGGGGCTTGGACTGAACCACCTGCAGCGACAGGCCATCATGCTCGACCCGAAATGGGCGGGCGGCTATTATTCGCCTGCGGACGAACCCCGTGGCGGACTGGCGATTGCCCGTGCCCTGGGCGTCATCAGCTACAAGAGCGTGGAACTGTTTGAGCATCGCTTCGGACGAAAACCCAACCGCACTGGCGAGAATCCATGGATCTCAACCGCAGCCGGACAAAATGGGCGTTTCGATATCGCCGGCTTTCTCGACTATCAGGGCAGCAAATTCAACGAGCGCTTCGACGCGAATTCGTACATCTCGATCACACGCACTATGGACACCTTCGATCCGGTTCGGGCGCATGCCTCGCCCTTTGCCGCCTACAGCCGCATCCAGGCACACCTGACGCTCGTGGGCATCTCGACCGACTGGCTCTTTCCTCCGGAAGACGTGCGCTCGATGGCGGCCATCATTGGTGCGGCCGGCGCCCGCTGTGAGTACCGAGAGATGGCGTCACTGCATGGACATGACGCATTTCTGGCTGAGCCCGACCACTTGGTGCGACTGCTGACGCCCGTGTTCGAGTGAGTTCATCCCAGCGCTGAATCGCGCAACTACCGGTGGCAGACTTCACGCAGCTACTGTGTTTTGAATGCAGCCTACGGTTTGATTCAGCGCAGGACATCGACGGCGAGCCTGAGTGAAGCCAAGCCATTGACCATTCGGCGCTTCGCCCGTATTCTCATAGAGGAAGTTGCTGGTGAGCGCACGGCCCCCAGCCTTTCCCGCCTCAAAGCACTGCCCCCTCGTTCAATGGTAGGACAGCTGACTCTGGATCAGCATATCGGGGTTCGAATCCCTGGGGGGCAGCCAATTTAGAATCAAAAACTTACCTCA
>JAJZAL010000217.1 GCA_021799405.1 Acidobacteriota bacterium | reverse complement strand
GAGTGTACGGTATGGTGCTGGGATCGCGGATTCTGGGCGCGGGCGCGCTCAAGGGCGGAATGCCGCTTTATAAGTATGTCGCGAACCGGCTACTGACGGCCTTCCAAAACCTGTTTCTGATCGTGAAGCTGTTGGAGTACCACACCGGCTTCCGAGCGTTCTCGTGGAAGCTGCTGCTGACGCTGCCGCTGCTCGAGAACTCCGACGATTTTGTCTTCGACAACCAGATGATCGCGCAGGCCGTGATGTTCGGCTTCAGGATCGGCGAGATCTCCTGCCCGGCCAAATACTTTGAAGAAGCGTCCCCCATCAACTTCCGCCGCAGCGTGAAGTACGGCCCGGGCGTACTGGCCACGACCGCCGGATTCGTCGCGTATAAACTCCGAATCGTGCGCACCCCCGGTATGGCCCCAAGGGAAGAAAGATTGCTCAAGGGTCCGGAAATGAGCCACGTGACAGAGGCCAGTCAACCTGATTTCTTCTTACCGCAGTACAAATTTCGTGCTCAAAGTCGCCAGCGAGGAATCACCCACCCATGCCGTGAAGCTTCCGGGTTCAACCGCCCATCGTCTCGCCTCGTTCCACACGGCAAGCTGCTGATAAGGAACATGGAAGGTGACCGTCCGTGTCTCACCCGGCTTCAGGTGGATGCGCGCAAAATCCTCCAGCGAGCGGCGCGGCGTCTCCACGCTGGTGACATCTTCCCGCATGTAGAGTTGCGCCACGGTATCTCCTTCACGGTTGCCGGTATTGGTCACGTCCACGGTAATCACAATATCGCCGTGGCTGCCGGGTGCGGGTGGCCTGGCTGCCAGATGGTCATAGCGGAAGGTTGTATAGCTGAGCCCATAACCGAATGGAAATAGAGGCTTGCCGTTGTCATCCACATATCCGATTTTCCGCGAAGGATCGGAGTTATAGTACACAGGCAGGTCGCCCACACTGCGCGGAAAGGTAATTGTGAGGTGGCCGCCCGGATTATTTTGTCCGAAGAGTGTTTCAGCAATAGCTGTTCCGCCCATCTCGCCGGGATACCACGCTTCGAGAATCGCCGGGACATGCTCCTTGGCCCAGCCGATGGTGAGCGGCCTGCCGTTCTCCAGCACCAGCACGACCGGTTTTCCTGTCGCCACTACGGCTTCAAGCAGCGCTTCCTGATTGCCCGGCAGATCCAGATTCGACCGGTCATTCCCCTCGCCGGAGATACCCACGTGCTCTCCCAGCCCCATGATCACAATATCCGCCGCCTTGGCTACGGCCACGGCAGACGCAATGTTGTCGCCGGGATCAAACTGGATGCTCGACTGCGGAGCCAGCGCGCGGATTCCATCAAGCATGCTGATGCGCTTGCCGTTTGTCTCCTTTTCATAGTCGGCATAGCGCGCCACGTTCGCATTGGGACCAATCACAGCGAGGCGCTGTATGGAGGTGGAGAGCGGCAGCAGATGATTCTCGTTCTTGAGCAGCGTCATGGACTCACGCGCCGATTCCAGCGATACGGCCAGGTGCGCTGGCGAGCGATATACCTTCGCGTTCAAAGCAGGGTCCACATATGGATGATCGAAGAGCCCAAGTTCGAACTTCACGCGCAAGACGGAGCGTACCGCACGGTCCAGATCAGCCTCTGGCAGCGTTCCCTTGCGCACGCAGTCAATCAGAGCGTTCTGAAAGACATCGTGAGGAAAGTCGTAAAACTGCATGTCTACGCCGGAACGGATCGCCATGCAGGCTGCGTCCTGCGGGGTACCCGCCACGTGATGCGCGGAGTAGAGTCGCTCTATGGCGCCAAGGTCCGAGAGCACAAATCCCTGAAAGCCCCACTCCTGGCGCAGGATGTGCTTCAACAGGTAAGGATCGTCCGTGATGGGAATACCATCGATCTCGTGATAAGCAGCCATCACGCCCATTGCATGCCCCTGTCGCAGCGCCGGCTCGAATGACTTGAGCATCACCATGCGCAGTTCTCGTTCGCCGATATGCACGGGCGACGTGTTGGTGCCGCCTTCAGGCGAACCATGCCCGGCAAAATGCTTGGGCTCCGCCACTACGGTGTGATCAGAGTCCAGACTGTCGCCCTGCGCGCCGCGCACATAGGCCAGTCCCAGTTGTCCAGTGAGATAGGGGTCCTCGCCAAAGTCCTCTTCCACGCGTCCCCATCGTGGTTCGCGCGCCAAATCCAGAACGGGCGCCAGAACCATGTCCACGCCTGTTGCACGCATCTCTGTCGCAATCGTGGCTCCGGTCTGCCGCGCCAGATCACGGTTCCAGGTCGAAGCCAGGTTCAGCGGCGCCGGAAAGACTGTACCCGTGTTGAAGCCCAGCAATCCCTCCTCAATAAACAGCGCCGGAATCCCCAGACGGTTGTGTGCAATGACCCACTTCTGAATTGCATTGGACTGTACCGGCGTGGGGTAAAGGTCGTGAATGCTGCCCACGCCCAGATCGCCAAACTCCTTCTGAGCCTGCTGCGGCTGGAAGACTCCGTTCGGCGCGGCATGCGTACGATCGATGCGCAGATCGATGAGTGATCTCGCCCCCGCATACATATCCAGTTGCCGCACCTTCTCCTGAAGCGTCATCCGCCCCAAGAGATCGTGAATGCGCTCCTCGATTGGCGCGTGCACCTGCTTGTAGAGGGGGACACCTTGCGCAGTCTGCGCCGTGACGCGCCCCGCGCCGGGTAAGAAAACTGCAATCCATACAATCAGGGCAACTCGACAGCCCCGGGCAAACTGGAATCGTCTTTTCCAATCTTTCATTCCCGGTAATCTCCTGTTCTCTCTGTCAGTGGAAGGATTTCTGTACATAGTGACTTAGTGCCCGGCTTACCGTAGCGACAGCGTGATGGGAGCGCGTGCGCCTGCTGGAACGCGAACCAGAACAACCGGGCCAAAGCGGTCGGTGGTGATTGCGTAGTTGCGGCCAGACTGGCCCGTCAAGGCTGCAGGAGCAACCTTGTGAAGCCGCTTGCCGTTCCATCGGACGTGCTGCGCGGCGGTGTGAACGCGGAGCAGGTAAGTGCTCAGCGATCCGCTGTAGCTGCCTGTTGCCGCATCGAGGATAACGTTGGTACTTTTGCCGCTGCGCTCGGCAGTAATCACCTGGCGCAGGTAATAGCCTTTCTCATAGTTATAGGTCTCGCCGTCGTCTTCATAAGCCGTGAAAGAGGCAGTCGATTGAGCGGGGAAGATATCGAGCGTGAATTCAGTGACCGGATGCTGGCCAACGTACTGCTCAACAGGTTGCGTGGCCAGGATAGAGCCGGAGCGAACGAATAGCGGAATATCCTGCCAGGTTTTTGCGTCGACGGGAATCTCAATATTGTGCTCACCATCGTAGCGCTGGCCGGTTGCGTAGCTGAGCCATTGGCCCGGCGGCAGGTAGATGGATTTGGTGGTAGCGCCCTGCGTCACGATCGGCGCTGCGAGAAGCGCATCGCCAAACATCCATTCGGAATCCAACGTGGCCGAACCGGGATCATTGGGGAATTGCCAGTAGAGAGGCCGAACGAGCCCCACCTGGCCTTCGGTGGTGAGGCGCTCATAGGAATAAATGTACGGTAGCAGGCGGTAGCGCAGGTCAATGGCCCTGGTTGCCGCGGCCTCGGCAATTGCCCCATAGACCCAGGGCTGGCGCTTCTCGTTGAAGTGGCCGTGAACACGCATGATGGGCACGAACGCGGCGAATTCCATCCAGCGAGCGTAGTTCTCCGGGTTGGGGTGACCCGAGAATCCGCCGGTATCCATGCTCCAGTGGAACTCGCCGGTATCCAGCGCGGCCAGCATGCGGCGTCGTTGAAAGGCCATGCTGGCAAATCCGGTGGCGATGTCGCCCGACCAGCCTGCATAACCGTAGCGGCTTGAGCCCAGATAGAAGTTGCGGTTGACGGACCACACGCGCAGATTCGAATCGGCGCGCTGGCCCTCATAGAGCGTGCGACCCATGTTGAGGAACTGAAAGTTGTTGAAGACGGTTTTGCCGGAAACATCGGCTTCGTCGTTCCACCAAGCCACCATGCCGGCGTGGAATGCAGGCAAGAGATGCTGCCAATACCAGGCGCGCATGGCTGGGATGCTGAAGTCGAGATCGCGGGCCATGCGGTGTGAGAAGTAGTCCGGCGTTGGCGGCTCGCCTGGATACCAGAAGTTGTGCTCGGTGGCGTAGGCTGCGGCCTCCGTGGGCTGGTTGGGGTTTCCAGCCACGGTGAGCAGAATGCGTGGCTTGAGGATGCCGGCAATCTTGACGCCTTCCGCGGCGAGCCGCTGCGCAAAGAGGCCGGAAGCGCCGTCGGGAAATTTGTCGGGGGCAACGTTGCCCGCACCCGAGGTGCTGTTCCATCGCCACTCGCCGTAGTCGTCCTCGCCCCACGCTTTCCAGTCAAAGTCGAGGATGAAGCCGTCGATGGGAATCTGCTTGCGGCGATAGGTGGCGATGATGCGCTCAACTTCGGATTGCGTGGATCCCCACTGACTGTTCAGGAAGCCGAGGGTCCACTCAGGGGGCAGCGGCGGAGGCCCGACGAGCCGCGAGAGCGAAGCCATGGTGTCGAGCGGCGGGCCGATGAAGACGAAGTATTCCACGTCAGGGCGGGAGTCGTGCGCGAAGGTCAGTCGGCCGGGCCCGGTGGTAAAGTCGCCACCGTCGGAGTCGACGAGAAGGCCGTAGTGAACGGCGAAGGCGAAAGGAGCGCCGCTATTGCCCTGTGCGCCGGCAAGCACCTTGCCGCCGTCATTGCGTGTGAGGCCGATCCACGTGTCGCGGCGGCCAAGACCGGTGATGCCGTAGAGCGTGTCTGCGTCCGCGTGCTGCAGGGTGACGCCGCTCTGACTTGCTTCTGCGAACGGGGCGTCACTGCGCAGTAATACATGACCTGCGGCGTCCTCAAACCTGATCGAGTAGGGGCTGGCCTGCTGAATCTGCACCATCACGCCGCGCGCGGAGAGGGTGCAGAGGCCGCTCCGCGCGGAGATATGCACCGCGGAGGGCGCGTGCAAAGCCGGATGCGCGTCCAGAACCAGCGTGCGCTGCGTCGATTGGCCCTGCGGGCGAACGTGCACGCGAACAAGACTGTCTTCAAGAATCTGCACGTCGAGCAGGGAAGTGCCGTCGGCGATTTCCACGCCGTTGGGCAGCGTCGACGCGCACGCCGTCTCGGCAATCGCTGGAAGACAACTGGCGAGAAGAGCCGAGGTCAATATCAGCATCAGCAGGAGGCGAAAACCAGCCGGTTTCAGGAAGTGGCTGGCGCGGCGCATCGTCCTGGTCATTTCAATTGATCCAATCATCGGAAGGCTCCTTTTAATGTGCGCCGCCGTCAACGTCGATGGCAGAAACGCCTCTTTGAGCGGCGAAAAAATAATCCTCTGCTGATTTACTCCATGTTTCGTGGGCGCTGGCATGGCTGTTCTGAAGCAGTCCTGGAGATACTCTGCTCGCACGGTGCCAGCAGGCGATCAGTTCTCCAAGGGCCTCGGCCATCCTATAACTTTTGTGCTGATCCTCGGTCGGGTTGAGCAGGAAGTCCGCCATTCATCCGGCCGATCTTTCCATGCAATTCTCTTTTGTCAGTCAAGCTCTTAACAAGCATCAATTTTTGAGTGAGGTGGTCCCGGTAGTTCGGACAGGTTTTTCGGGTTTTTGAGTGGAAAGATTGCTCGTGGTCGTCGTGGCGGCGGAAATGTGAAAATCGGTTTGATCGATTGTCAAGGTCTTGTGGGAAGGGCGGGAAACGGCTGTATCGTTTTCCGCGCTTTCTATAAGACCGGCATTTCCACGGCCTGCTTCATCGCGCGTTAAGCCGCCAAAGCCTCTGGCGGACGGTGGAAGTATACCTGGTCGGGGGTCTGCGCTCCCAGGCTGGAATGTGGGCGTCGGGCGTTGAAGAACTCGAAGTAGCGCCCAATCTTGTCTCTCGCTTCGCCAACCGACTCATAAGCGTGCAGGTAAACGTGCTCGTACTTGAGCGAACGCCACAGCCGCTCGACGAAGACATTGTCGGCCCAACGGCCGCGGCCATCCATGCTGATCTGGATGCTTTCCTCTTTGAGGCGGCCGGTGAAGGCTTCACTGGTGAACTGACTTCCTTGATCGGTATTGAAAATCTCAGGCTTGCCGTGCAGTCTGAGGGCCTCATCCAGCGCTTCGATGCAGAAGCTGGTGTCCATGGTGATCGACAGCCGCCAGGAGAGCACCCGGCGGCTGAACCAGTCGATCACCGCGGCCAGGTAAACGAAGCCGCGCGCCATGGGGATGTAGCTGATGTCCGTTGCCCAGACTTGATTGGGCCGCGTGATGGCGATGCCACGCAGCAGATAAGGATAGATTTTGTGGCCCGGCGCGGGCTTGGACGTGTTCGGTTTCCGATAGAGGGCCTCGATGCCCATCCGCCGCATCAGCGTGCGCACGTGGCGCCGGCCTACCTCAAGGCCTTGATGACTGAGCATGTCGCGCAACATGCGGCTGCCGGCAAACGGATAGTTCAGGTGCAGCTCATCGATGCGCCGCATCAGCATCAGGTCCGCCTCTGAGACCAGGCGCGGCTGATAGTAGATCGTCGATCGGCTGATGTTGAGCAACTTCGCCTGCCTGGAAACGGATAGTTCGTGCTCCGGGTCGATCATCGCTTTGCGCCCAGCAGGCCCGCTTTGATGAGCGCAGTTTCTAAAAAATCGTTTTCCAGCGTCAGCTCGCCAATTTTGGCTTGCATCCGGGTCACATCGACCTTGACTCCCGGCTCGGCCTTGTCCTCGCCAAAGACACCGGCTGCGCCCTCCTGCAACCGCGTCTTCCAATCCGTGATCTGGTTCGGGTGGACGTCGAACTGTTGAGCCAACTCGGCCAGGGTCTTGTCTCCCTTCAAGGCGGCCAAGGCCACTTTCGCCTTAAAGGCCGCTGAATCGGTCCGGCGTGAACGGCGTGTCATCGTTGCTCCTCTGTTCTGCCATCTTAATGGCCCCTAGGGAACAACCCTTCCACTTATCCCGCTGTCCGAATTTCCGAAGCCGGCTCACAGTACACGCGCTATACATGCCTCTGAACAGCCTATGAAGAATCGCGAGCTGTCGTCCAAATGGTATATAGTACATCGGACGAAAGCATTCGGAGGCGTTGTCATGAAACCGGTCACACGTAGAAACTTCATCCATCAACTTGGAGTGGGAGCAACCGGCCTCGCACTCGCCAACAGTGCCAATGACCGGGCATCGGCACAAGAAAACGCACAACAGCCCTCCGACAAGCCCGCAAAAAAACCTAATATCGTACTCTTTCACTCCGACCAGTTCCGCTACGACTTCGTCTGCGCCGCCGGCCAGAACCCTACCGGCTGCACCCCCAACCTCGACGCCATGTATCGCCGTGGCACTGTCTTTCAAAACTTCATCACCAATCAGCCACTGTGCTCACCCTCCCGCTCCTGCCTCATGACCGGCCAATACGCCACCACTACCGGGGTTTGGAGAAACGGCCCCGGGCTTCACCCCAACGCCAATACCATCGCCACTGCGCTCACTCAGGCCGGATACAGCGCCAACTACATCGGCAAATGGCATCTCGCGCCCAACAACCCCATCGGAGCCGGTGCCGTTCCACCACAATACCGCGGCGGATTTACCGGCTACTGGCTGGCGGCAAATGCTCCGGAGATCAGCACGCTGCCCTACGACAGCCACTTCTGGGATAACGATGGCAACCCTGTACCTTACGGCAAAGACACCCATCGCATTGAATTCTTAACGGAAAAGGCAGAATCCTTCCTCCGGCAGAAGCACGACGACCCCTTCCTGCTCGTCATCTCCCAACTGGAACCCCATCAGCAGAACGGCCCCTGGGACGGCGATGAATATGGATTCGCGCCACCCCACGGCTATGCCGAACAATTCCGCAGTCCTTATGTCCCGCCAGATCTGCGCTTCTTCCCGGGGGACTGGCCCTACGAACTGGAAAAATACTACGGCGACGTCAAGGCCATCGATGAATCCTTTGGCCGCATCCTGAAGACACTGAAAGAGCAGAATCTGGAAGACGAGACCATCGTCATCTTCACCAGCGATCATGCCTGCCACTTCCGTACGCGCAACCAGGAGTACAAGCGCAGC
The DNA here is from genome assembly GCA_021799405.1 of Acidobacteriota bacterium. Next base: position 673 of record JAJZAL010000217.1, on the reverse strand, counting down.
CCGCATGAAAGCTCCATCCACGTTCCCTTGATGATCCAGGGACCGGGCTTCAACAACCGTCAACTCATTCCCGAACTCATCAGCATGATTGACCTCACCCCTTCCATTCTTGACGCGGTCGGTGTGCCGATTCCCTCCTCCATGCAGGGCAAGAGCTTCCTGCCCCTCTTACATGATGAGAAAGCCCGCGAAGACTGGCCCAATGATGTCCTCGTCCAGATCAGTGAATCCGAAACCGCCCGCGCCTTGCGAACACCGGAATGGACCTACGTCGCTCTGGCCCCCGACGCGAATCCAGCAAGGGATCAGGGCAGCCTCCACTATCGCGACTTTCAGCTTTACAACAACCGTGCCGATCCCTATCAATTGCTCAACCTGGCCGGCCGCCTCGACCAGAGAATGCCCACCAAAAAGCTGCTGCATTATGTCGGAGATCGGTCCATGCCGGAGATCACCGCTCAGCTTCGCGAACGGCTCATTGAGCGCATGGTCCAGGCCGGAGAGCGACGTCCCAAGATATCTTATTGGCCCTACTATGCCTAGCCGTAATACTGTTCACTTAATTATCTGAATCGCGTTTCCGATGTCGATGGGCGGCAGAGGGGTGGCGTGACGAGGACGCAAGGGGAAGTTGCTCATTTTGCGCTTTACGCCGCGAGGATGGCGCCGATGG
>JAJZAL010000216.1 GCA_021799405.1 Acidobacteriota bacterium | reverse complement strand
TCGCTTCCGAGAAGGCGCAGGCCTTCTTCTCCGTCAGGGGCCATCTTGACGGCATAGCCTTCCAGGGTAAGCAGTACCTCCAGGGATTCGCGGATGGCGGCTTCGTCGTCGATAACCAGAATACTGGCGGTTGTAGTGTTGCCGTTTGCAGCAGAGATGGACGTGGGCAGATTCAAAGAAAAATCAACCTCAGGCATGGACAGAATTCCTCATCAGGGGAAACTCAAGATGAAAGGTCGTGCCGGAACCAACGGCGCTTTCGACGTGAATCTTGCCGGCGTGCTCTTGAATAATGCCGTAAGAAACTGCGAGTCCCAATCCTGTGCCACGCCTGTCCCCAGGTTTGGGCGTGGTCTTGGTGGTAAAGAAGGGGTCGTAGATGCGATTCAGATGCTCGGGAGCAATGCCCGATCCGGAGTCGGTGACCACGGCTTCTACGTGGCCGTTGCCTAAAGTCGCTACTCTGAGGCGGCCTCCGCCGGGCATGGCCTCCTTGGCGTTCAACAGCAGGTTGAGAAAGACCTGTTGCAGTTTGCCGGGGTTGCCGTGAATGGGCGGCAGATCCTCGGCAAGATCGATATCGACGAGGACCTGCGCGGTTTTGAACTGATGTTCGAGCAGGGACAGCGTATCCCGTATGACCTGGTTCAAATCAGTTTCGCGGAACTCCGTGGTGGAGGTGCGCGAGAAATTCAGCAGGCCATTGGCGATCTCAGCGGCGCGGAAGCTCTGCTGGGTGATCTTGTCGAGCACCGGGCTAAGGCGCGTATCGCCGCGCAGTTGTTTTGAGAGCAACTGCGCGTAGGAGGAGATGACGGCAAGCGGCGTGTTGATCTCATGCGCCACACCGGCCGCAAGCAATCCGATAGAGCTGAGCTTGTCGGCCTGGGCCAGTTGGCCTTCCAGCGTCACCCGTTCTGTGATGTCGTCCACCAGGATGATGCGGCCCACGGGGATAAAGTCCCGCGAGAGCAGCGGCGCGACGGCAATATTGACGGTACGCGCTTCGCCGGCGCGCGTGGTGAGGCGGAACTTGTAGAGGTTGTGGACGCCCTGATCGTTGCGGAACTCCTCCATGGCCTCGATCAACTCTGCCGGGAAGACCGAGCTGATTTCCTGACCGATGGCCTCACCGCGGCTGAGGGCGTACATGGCCTCCATCTGCGCGTTCCAGCTTTCAATGCGGCCGCCGAGATCAACGGCGAGGATGCCGACATTGATCGACTCGACGATATTCTCGTTGAACTCTTTGAGGCGTTCAAACTCGCCGATCTTCTCTTCAAGGCGGGCATAGAGACTGGCGTTTTGCAGCGCGATGCCGATGTAGCTGGCCAGGGACTCAAGCAGTTCCACATCCTCGCTCGACAGAAAATCTCCGCCCAGGGTCCGGCCCAGGCCAATGACGGCGATGGTCCGGCTGGCAGCGCCATTGCCATTGGCGGCAGATTCGCCGTTCTCCGGCTGGCCCTGCGCGACGCGGCAGGGCAGATAGTAGTTGAGGTCAAGGAGAGCGGCGGTGCGTTGCTCGGCTTCCGGCAGGTGGAGGGCCTGCTGGGCGTTCTCAAAGAAGATATGTGAATGGCCTTTGCTGTGGTCGAAGTCGAGGAAGCCCAGCGCCAATTCATACTGCTTGGCACTCACCTCGGAGGGCAGACCATGCGAGGCCGCCAACCGCAGCTTGCCCGGTTCGTCGGCCAGGAAGACGGCCACCCGCGCCACCAGCAGGGTACGCGGCAGGCGCTCAACCAATGACCCGAGCAGGGCCTGAAGATCGGTCTCCGAGCTGAGGCTGCGGCCAAACTCGACCAACGCCTTGCGGTAGTCATAGCGATGGCGATCGAAGACGCGGTCGATCCAGTTCTGGATCCTTCGTTTCAGCGGTTCGAAGACGGCGGTCGCCACAACCACGGCAACCACCAGGCCCCAGGTCCGTACTGACTGCGGCATGCCGCTGTGGACGATCACCGCGATCAAAGCGATGATGCCGAAATAGCCGCCGAGCAGCAGGCCGGTGGCCAGCGTGTACGCTACACCGCGCTTGAAGATCAGGTCGGTGTCCATCAGCCGGTAACGGACGATGGCCCAGCTGAAGGTCAGCGGCAGAAAGACCAGCGACAGGCCGGCAAGATTGGTGAGCAGCCGCGGCGGATTCAGGTCGAGAAGGTAGGGGACGGCGTAAAACAGCGTGAATGGCAGAACCGCGAGCAGCGTGCCGCGGGTGACCCACTTCAACTGCTGGCGGAGCAGAGGCGAGTCAGCCTGGCTATAAGCTCGCAGGAAGAGCAGGGCGGCCATCACGTAAAAGACCGCGTCGTAAGCGGTCGCGATCTGGTTGACCCGGTGCAGCAGCAGGAAGGTTGGCTCCCGCGTGACTATGACCCAGATCCAGAGGCTGAACAGCGCGGCGCCGGGCGCGTAGACCAACGGTAAAAGCCAGCGGCGGCTGAGCTTCTTGAGCCGCTCCTCGGGAAAACTGAGCGCAAAATGCACGAAGAGCGCCGGCTGCAAGGCTTCGGCCAGCACATTGCACCAGAAGATGGTCCAATCGAGCGCGTCAAATTGGCCGGTGTACTTGAATGCGGAAAGCACGAAGGACACCAGGCAGAACAGGTAGAAATGAGTGGAACGCGGGGCGCCCCAGCGGCGGAAGAGGACGTAGAAGCCGATGAGGAGATAGATGAGCCCGATGATGCGCAACCCGAGCTCCATGCTCTTGTCGGCTGGTACGGGGATCACCTTGATCGGCGTATCGAGATGAACGCCCTGACGGGTGATGGTGTAAAAGAGCTGGCCGTAGGGCCCGGCACGGTAGAAAGCCCGCTCAAGATCGGAGACATGCTGGATGGGGGCATCATCCACCGCGGTCAGCAGGTCGTGATCCTTGATTCCAGCATGCTGGCCGGGTTCGCCCGGCAGCACCCTGTCTGCTACGAGTCCGCCCGCCGTCTCGTGCCACCAGACTCCGTCCCAGGGTTGCTGGGTTATGCGCTCCTGGCGAAAATTCATCACCGCCAACACGAACAGGGCGAGCGTGGCCAAGGCCAGCAGGATCGCCTGCAAACGGTTGGTGAAGCTGGTTTCCATGAGGGGCACTCTACTTCAAATCAATCCTCTTGCACGTCGGTTGCCATGCGCAAGGAACGCGCGGGGAACCAGGGAGCTTGTTGGCAATCGGTTGAGAATACGCAAGATATGGACTCCCAGTTCCGCCAAAGGTAACCCGCCCAGCAGAGAATTCTCAACGGGGATGCAAAAAACCGTAGGCTGTATCCATTAGAAAGGATTGATCTACATAAAACGGTAGTCCGCTGACAGGGCGGGAGTTACTGGCAAACCAAGAGGAAGCCATCGTACGGCCCACCGCATGTCCACTGCTAACTTCGCTGGGTTCAACGCTGGCCGTAAGTTGCCTTGGGGCCGTGTTTGCGCTGGTAGTGATGTTCGGAGACGTAGGGTGGAATACCGGACTCGGGCGCACCCAGGAGGATGCTCCGAAAGGCCAGGCGGGCAACGTACTCGAGCACGTCGGCATGCTCGACGGCCTCCGCGGCGGTTTTGCCCCAGGCGAAGGGCGCGTGGCCTGCCACCAGCACGCCGGGGACGGCGATCGGATCAAGACTCTGCTGGCGGAAGCGGCGCACAATAACCGCGCCGGTATTGTGAACGTAAGCTCTGGACACCTCGTCTGCGGTGAGTGGCTCAGTGATGGGAACCGGTCCGTGGAAGTAATCGGCGTGCGTGGTGCCGAGGCAGGGAATGGGACGTCCAGCCTGCGCCCACGATGTGGCGAACTCCGAGTGGGTGTGAACAATGCCGCCGATCTCAGGAAACTCGCGGTAGAGCAGGACGTGGGTGTCCAGGTCACTGGAGGGGCGCAGGTGGCCCTCGACAACCTTGCCGTCAAGATCGGTCACCACCAGGTCGCCGGGGGTAAGCCGGGCGTAATCCACTCCGCTGGGCTTGATGACGACGAGAGGCTCGGGGCCGAGCCGGTCAATCCCGCTGGCGTTGCCGAAGGTATGCGGTACCAGGCCGCGGCGGGCGATCTCCTGGTTGGCGTGGAGAACCTGTTCGCGAAGGGCTTCAAGTAACATGACTGTTCCTCCGGCGTGAGCGTGCATATCGCTGGTAAGCGTTTACCGGTCCTAGTGTATCAGGAGCGGCGGAAATTGCGGTGCGGCGCATAGCGCATGCTTTCCGCCGGATGCGGCCGACGCCGGACCCGTCGAGAATCGCCATCCACGTGCTCTTTTCGGGCTTTCTACGATTGACGCTGTGCGGAACCGGGGTTAAGCTTCGTCTAGTCATCCATCGCCTGCTTCGGAGTCCCTCCATTCCCCGCCGGACGCCTGGGGAGCGGAGGTTTGGCTGTGCATGCAAGCCGCATTGCCGCCGTCGTTTCCATCACCGGTTTCGCCGCATCGGCGGCCGTCCAGAGCAATCCCTGTCATGCACTGAACCCGGCGGCGGGGAGCCGTGGCTAATCCATCCCTGATTCGCTTCGCGGGCGCCGCGGCGCCTTCGGGCAATCTGCCGGCTTTGCGCCTTGCGCGAGCGGCTTTAGTCCGCACATCCGGCAAAGGGCAGGTAATTCCGCCGCACCGCTGGCTGACGGCGATTGCGGTCATGTCCAGCGCCGTCATGCAACTGCTGGATACGACCGTGGTCAATGTCAGCCTGCCTCACATGGCTGGTTCGCTCTCCTCCAGCGTGAACGAAGCCACCTGGGTGCTCACCTCCTATCTGGTGGCGAACGCCATCATCCTTCCCATTACGGGCTGGCTGGCGTCGGTGCTGGGCCGCAAGCGGCTGCTGCTTGTGGCCGTGGCCGGCTTTACGCTGTCGAGCGTGCTCTGCGGCATCGCTCCCAATCTGCCCATGCTGATCGTCTTCCGCGTCCTTCAGGGAGCCACCGGAGGCGGGCTTCAGCCGTTGTCGCAGGCGGTGCTGCTCGAGGAGTTTCCCGGCAAAGAACAGGGCAAGGCGATGGCCTTCTGGAGCCTGGGTATTATCGCGGCCCCCATCCTCGGCCCGACGCTGGGAGGCTGGATTACCGACACCTGGACCTGGCGCTGGGTCTTCTTCATCAATGTGCCGGTGGGCGTAGTCAGCCTCCTCCTGATCTCGCAGTACGTCTTCGATCCGCCCTATCTGCTGCGCGGCAAGATGCGCGCGGACGCCTGGGGGCTGGGAATGCTGGCGGTGGGCATGGGCGCGCTGCAGATTATGCTCGACAAGGGGCAGGAATTGGATTGGTTCGGCTCGCGCCTGATTCGCGCTCTGTGCGTCGCCGCGGTCGTTTTTCTGGCAGCCTTTGTTATGCGCGAGCTTACCGTGAAAGACCCCATTGTTCACTTCAACCTGCTGCGCTCGCGGACCTTTGCTTCAGGCATTGTGCTCGTGACCATGCTGGGCTTTGTGCTGATGGGAAGCGTGGTGCTGCTGCCTCTTTTCATGCAGACCCTGCTGGGCTGGACGGCCACCACCGCGGGATTCTGGAACAGCCCACGCGGCGTGGGAACAGCGCTGTGCATGCCGCTGGTGGGTTATCTGCTCGGCAAGGGCTGGGATGCTCGCTGGATGCTGGTCTTCGGCTTTACCGTTGCCGGCCTTCCGTTCTTTGGCTTCGCCCGCATGACCCTGCAGTCGGGAACCTGGGACATCTTCTGGTTGCAGATCATCCAGGGCTTTGGACTGGGTTTCCTGTTTGTGCCGCTGACGACGCTTACGATGAGCCCGATTACCAAGGCGGAGACCGGCTATGCCACCAGCCTCTACAACACCGTGCGCAACATTGGCGCAAGCTTCGGCATCTCGTTTGTCACCACGCTGGTCGCGCGCCGATCCCAGCTTCATCAGCATCGGCTCGGCGAATGGCTGACTCAATCCAACCTGGTCCACCAACAGGCATTAGCGGGCCTGGCGCCCTACCTGCATCAACAGGGGGTTGACCCAGCCACCGCTGCGCACAAGGCCGTCGGGTTCATCTATCAGGTGCTTCAGCAGCAGGCGGCTTTGCTGAGTTATGCGGACGCCTTTCACCTCATGGGCATCTTCTTCCTGGCCAATATCCCCGTGGTGCTGCTGATGCGCCACGCGGAGCATAACCGGAAGAATCGGCGGGAACCGTGAGTGGGACAGATGCCGGTGCGCATTGAAATGAACCGATGCGATGAGTGGATGCGCAGCGGGCGGCTGCACCGAGCCGCCCGCGCAAGTGTGGAGTTTAAAGTTTCTGATAGGTGTTCAGCGTAGCCAGTAAGGCTTGGGCACCACGCACCCCAATTCCGCAAACTCGGCGTCGCTGAGTTGGAAGGCGGCGGCGCTGATGTTGTCTTCCAGGTGCTTGACGGAGCTGGTTCCCGGAATCAGAAGCGTGGCCGGCGAGCGGCGCAGCGCCCAGGCCAGCGAGACCACGGCCGTCGAGACGCCGCGGGCCGAGGAGATCCTTTCTACCACTTCGTGTGCCTTGCGGCTTTGCGCCAGCGGACTCCAGGGGATGAAGGCGATGCCGTTGGCTTCGCAGAAGTCGAGCACGTAGTCCCACTCGCGGTCGCTGAAGCTGTAGCGGTTCTGTACCGAGACGATAGGCACGATTTTCTGCGCGCGCTGGATGTGCTCCAGCGTCACGTTGGAGAGCGCGACATGGCGCACCTTGCCCTGCTCCTTGAGCCGCGCCATCGCCTCCATCGAGGCGTCGAAGGACGTGGCGGGATCGGGAACGTGCAACTGGTAGACATCGATGCGGTCAAGGCGCAGCCGTTTGAGGCTGCCTTCGACGGCCTCCGCGATGTGCACGGGACTGGCGTTGTGCTGCCAGACGGCCGGTCCGTGGCGGACCCATCCGACTTTGGTGGTGATGACCATATCCTTGGGATAGGGATAAAGCGCCTCGGCGATCAGATCTTCAGAAATGTTGGGGCCGTAGGAGTCGGCCGTATCGATGAAATTCACGCCCAGCTCAACGGCGCGGCGCAGCGTAGCCACTGCGGCGTCCGGATCTGCCGGTGGGCCCCAGATGCCCTTGCCGGTAATGCGCATGGCGCCGTAGCCCATGCGGTTGACGGGCAAATCTCCGCCCAACGTAATCGTTCCCGCATTCACGGCGGACAAGGTTTTCGATTTTGCAGACATTCGGTCTCCTTCGCGCTTAAACTACCAGCTTCCAGCTAGTAGCTGGAAGCTGGTTCCTTGAACATTCGCGCCGCCTCTATACCGTGACTTCCCATCCCTTCTGATACTCGCGTCCCCAAAGCTTCATGGCTTCCGGATCGTTGAGGATGTGCGCGTTGGATGTGTCGAGGTGCAGTTCGCGGTTCATGAAGTAGGCAATGTTCGAGAGCAGCAGCGTCGTCACCGTGACATTGGCGACCTCGATGGGCGAGTGCAGCTTCTCCTGGCCATGAATGGCCGCGATAAAGTTGGCGAAGTGCGCGTTGGTCATCGTGTCCTCGCCGATAACGTCCTCGGTCGATGTATGTTGGCCGGTCCGGAACTGGCCGGTTTGCTTGCCCTTCCAGTCGTAGACGTCGTAGCCGCCGCGGTCGATCACCACCGAGCCTTTAGTGCCAAGGATCGCCGCGCCACGGTCGCGGTTGTAGTCGCGCAGGCCCTGGCAGCTCCGCCCTTCCCAGGTGATGGTCTTGTCCGGGTATCCGAAGCTGGTAATCAGCGTGTCGTAGAACTGCCAGTCGTCCTTGTACTGATAGCGGCCGCCGGTGGCGGTGACGGTCTCCGGATAGTCGGCCTGGAGCGCCCAACGGCAGAGGTCCACCTCGTGGGTGCCGTTGTTGAGGGCCTCGCCGGTTCCGTAGCGGCGCAGCCAGTGCCAGTTATACGGGTGAATGTTGTTCTTGTATTCACTGCGCGGCGCCGGCCCCTGCCACAGGTCCCAGTCGAGCCACTCGGGCACCGGAACCACCTTGCCAATGCCCATCGAGCCGCGGGTGGCGGCGTACCACGCCTTGGCCATGTAGGGCTTTCCGATAAAGCCGTCGTGAATCTTCTGCATCATTTCGATTGTGTAGTCCGAGGAGCGCTGCTGATCGCCGACCTGCACACACTTGCCGTATTTCTTCTGGGCCTCGACCAGCAACTCGCCTTCGCGGGGATTCTGGCTGGAGGGCTTTTCGACATAAACATGCTTGCCCGCCTTCAGGCCAAGCACCGCCAGGGGCGTGTGCCAGTGGTCGGGCGTGGCAACGGTGATGGCGTCAACTTCCTTGGAAGCCAGTGCGTTGCGGAAGTCCTGCTCGGACTTGGGCGCGTAGCCGAGCACCTGCTGCGCTTTGGCGGCGAACCGGGCGCGCACGTGGTTGTCGGGATCGCAGAAATAGGCCACGCGCGCTGTTTTGGCGTTTGCCTGCAGCGCGGAAAGATGCGCATAGCCGCGGCCGTTCACTCCGTTGATGACAAAGTTCAGACGGTCGTTTGCGCCCATGATCTGGGCATAGCTCTTTGCTGTGGACGCGAATGCCGAGCCTGCCACGCCGGCGGCAAGGCCATTGACAAAAGTTCGCCGGGTAATCATCGAAGTTCTCTCCATGCCGTTGTTCCTTCCATGTTTGGTGCGGTTGTGAACGCAGACGGATCGCCGCTCCCTGGGGCGCCGGCTTGAAGGTTGCGCCTTCGGGATACAGCATTCCCGGTCCTGCTGCAAGTTGCTGGTCGCTGCTAATGCGCCTTGCGTGCTTTTTCCGGCGCGTATGTTCGATCGGCCCACAAAAGATGCTTTACGGACACGGTCGAGGGATTTTTTACGGCGTTCGTTCTACATCCATGTTTTGAAACATCTCATTATACCC
>JAJZAL010000215.1 GCA_021799405.1 Acidobacteriota bacterium | reverse complement strand
CTTGATGCTCGCGTTAACCACCGCGCCCGCGGAATGGCCAAATTGGGCGCTGTAATCCGCGGTGGAAACCTTGAACTCAGCCAGCGCGTCCGGCGGCGGATTGACCAGAAAGCTCGTAAAGCTCAGGTAGTCTGCGGTTACGGCATTGTTATCCACGCCATCGAGAACAAAGTCATTCTCTTCGGGGCGCATTCCATTCGCGTCAAAGTCGCCTGTTGTCTGCGCGCGCGATCCGTTGGCCGGCGCCGCGCCGGGAGCTAACTGCACCATGTAAACCCAGTTACGTCCGCTGAGAGGTGTGTTATTAATCTGCGAGGTCTGAAGGACTTCGCCAACCGAGCTCTCTTCTGTTTGCAGCAGTGGAGGCGCTGAGGTCACGGTTACCGTTTGACTTACGGCGCCAGGCTTCAGCGTGATTGGCAGGCCAAGCCTCTGTTGAACGTTCACCGTGATATTTTCCTGCGTTATGGACTCGAATCCCGGCGCAGATACGGAAATCTTGTACTGACCAATCGGCAGAGGGGTAAAGTTGTACAAGCCGCTGCCGTTTGTTACAGCATGGAGTTGAAGGCCGGTACTCGTATTCGTTAATGTGATCTGCGCTCCAACAATCACCGCGCCGGACGGATCGTGAACTGTGCCGGTGATGGCGCCCTGATCGAGGAATTGCGCAAACACGCTGGTTGCGGCCAGGAAGAGCAAAGCCAGCCAGCCCACTTTCGCAATACGGTATAAATTGCAATCTTTTGCGATAGAGCGATGAAAATCCATTATTAGCCTCCTTGCGGTAACGCGGCAAGTTGATGCTGATCTTGTCTTATGTCTGGGGAGGAATATCGAGTGTATCCGTGACGTTCTTCCCTCCCATGGGAGCAAACGCCTGAAACGGGTCCCTGGGGAATGAGAACCAGATTTTCGTCTTGCGCTCAGAATCCTATTGAGACGACAAAACGGGCAGAAAGAGGAAAATGTAAGCAGGCCGTCTGTTTTATTCTGTGAAACAAAGCAAAAGGGTAAAAAGGCTCATATTGAGAGTCTTTGCGACAAAACCTGAGTCCTGCGCCGCAACTTGCCATCACTTGCGGATGGTAGTAGCATTTCATTCTGTGAAACTAATTTCTTCCCCGTGAGAATCTACAGGATGCTCCAACGTTCCTATACAGTTCAGTCGGTTGTCCGCGCGGCGGCGGTTTTGCGTGCGTTCTCGTCGCCAACGGAAATTCTCGCGCTGCGAACGGTGGCGGAGCGTGCACGGCTCAACAAAGCGACAGCTTTTCGCATCTTGGAGACCCTCGTGGAGGTCGGTTTGCTCGACCGGTCCGGCCGCACAGGTTACCGTTCTCTTCTGCCGCCGCTTCGCTCCAGGAGACTGCGCATCGGATACGCATCCCAAAGCACGCTGCTGCCATTTACGGGCATGGTAACGGATGGCCTGATGAGAGCCGCAAGCGAGGCCAACATCGATCTATTCGTTCTCAACAACAAGTTCAGCCCTCGCGTTGCCCTTGAAAACGCGGAGAGATTTATCGCGGAGAAGGTAGACCTCGTTATCGACTCCCAGATCAACTACGATGTCGCCGCTCAGATCGGGGTCCAATTCTCCAACGCCGGAATCCCATTCATCGCCGTGGATATTCCTCACCCTGGCGCCATTTACTTTGGCGCTGACAACTACAAAGCTGGGCGGATGGCGGGCCGTTACCTGGGTAGGTGGGCGATTAAATACTGGAAGTCAACGGCTGAGCAGGTCATGTATCTCGGAGTGGATGCGGCAGGCCCGATGCTCAATAGTCGATTGACCGGCATGAGCGACGGACTGCTGGAGATTCTTCCAGGGAGCAAGCAATTTCAGGTTTGCCACTATGACACGAAGGGTGGTCAGTTCGATGCTACGCTCGATGTTGTCCGGAAACATCTCTACCGCCGCAAAACACAGCGAACGTTGGTCTGTGCGGTAAACGACAGCGCCGCGCTGGCTGCATTGCAGGCGTTTCGTGAGATGGGCCTTGAGGAGGAATGCTCGATCGTGGGTCAGGATGCCAATGTTGAAGCTCGCCACGAAATGCGGAGACCTTCGACTCGTCTGATTGCGTCAGTTGCCTATTTTCCGGAGACATATGGTGGACATCTCATTAAGCTTGCCATGCAAATCCTGGAGAAGAAGCCCGTACCCCCTGCCGTGTTTATCCAGCATGAACTGGTTACACCGCAAAATGTCGACAAGATCTATCCGAACGATACCTGGCTCTATCCAGGCTCGCTGCACTGAATGGCGCTTCAGAATATATTTGCGGCTTTACCTGTGCGCAATGACGGCTCATGCATCTCCATGAGTGCGCAGAGCGGCTAACATAGCCCGATCCAGGTAGAGTCATCTGTACACCATCCGCACTGACGGGAATCGGGGGAAGGCGCGAGGATTCCATGCGGGCGCGTAGCATTCAATTTTGCGTTCGATTCATGCGTTATGATCAGCATGTACTTACGGAGCCGACGCAGTGATCCGTACCCTGAGCCTCGTGCTTTTATTCGCAGTAGCGAACCTTGCGCATGCGAGTGATCTCACGCCGGCGCAAGCCAAGCCTGGTGTCTCTGTACAGAGGTTGGGAAACCTGGTTACGCTCTCCAATGGATTTACCGAATTGACATTTGACTGCGCCTCGCATCGTGTGGTGCGCCTTTCCGCTGACCATACAGGCCAGGGGCATTTCCGCGCGAATCTGCTATCACGCGAAGGGATGGACATCGAAGGCGATGCTGGCGGCGCACCCGCAACGGTCCGAATCGCACAGATGAATCCTCAACGAGCCTCCGTATCCTTTCGCTGGGGTCCGGACGGCCGGCCGGTACGGTTGATTGTGAGCCTGCATCAGCGCGATCGCGGCGTCCATGTCGAAGCTGTCCTGCCGAATAGCACTGATTACATTCGCCTGATGTTACGGCAGTGGTTCCTGCTCGGCATCTTTCAGCGGGGGGGCGTGCAATATGTGGCCGGGCAGAGCCAGTACTTTAATTCTACTAATCCCCTGAGGCTCTTTTACACGATCGACCGTAGAAATGGCTCTGTCGCACTGGTGCCTGATGCGGTCACCGCGCCGCGCGAGGCCTCCCTGCTTTCCGGCAACAATGCAATGCAATGCGGGATTGTCCTGCGTGCGCAGATCGCACCAGATATCCGCGATCAATGGCGGGATGGAACCCCTCGCGCAGCACTCCTGGCGACAGGATCGAAAAGCTCCAGATTGGGCTTTAGCCTCTACGCCAATGATCTTCCCTACCCGGCGCATCGCAAGGACAGCCGTGTGGATGGCATGAGCGATGCACAAGCGCGCAGCATTGCCGCCTACTTCACAGCGACCTATGCCTCGGCAGCGGGCGTGCTCGGCTCATACTCCGAACCGGGCAGCGCATATCCCACCCTCGCTCACCCCGGACGCCCTTACGGCAATGCCTTTAACTTCTTTGATCCGGATTCATGGGAGACGGTAACCACGCTTGCTTATTCGGGTGATCCTTTGCTGCAGCGCGAAGCGCGCCGGATACTGGAGCGTAGCGAAGGCGCACAGCTCCCGGATGGACAGATTCCTCACCATTTTGTAAACGGTAATCCGACCTTCCTGTCAATTGCCGGTTCGAGCCAGACCGGACCCAATATCTTCTGGACTCTCGCGGCCATCGAATATGTGACCGCTACGGGCAATGAGAAGTGGTTGCGCGCCCACTATGCTCATCTGCGGATGGCCACCGATTGGGTATTGGCGCGCTACAATCCACGCGAAGAACTGGTGCGTGCCAGTGGTCCGCTCTTTATCGACGTTTTTCGCCGTAGCGGCTTTACCCTCGATACCAATGTTTTCACATATTACCTCTTGGGTCGTATGAGCGGTGTCGCGGCCTCTTGCGAAGATTCCGTGACGGCCAAGCGTTATCTCGCGATGCGAACAATGCTCCGCGAGGGAATACTGCGCAACTTATGGAACGGCCAAGACCACTTTGTAACTGAGCGCCACGCGGATGGGAGCACGCGCGACTTTGTCGATTACGATGGCAACTTCGCCGCCCTCGCCTTCGGAATATTGCCTGGTGCGGCGGACGCGCGTAGCCTGCTCAGGCGGCTCGATAGCGGACCCCACGTGCATCCCGGAGGTTACGGTACCTGGGTTTCCGAACGCCGCTACGATAAACGGGACTGCTATAAAGAAAACGATGGCGACTCTGATGTCGCTATGGCGCGCATATGGTGGCTCGACATGGCAGCGCGTGTGCGCATGGGTGACATCGCGAGCTTCGACGCGATGTTTACGGAAATTGAAAATGACCTGCTACACGATGTTTGGCTGCCTGAGCGCTACGACTCCGTGGGAAAGCCGGCACATAACAGCTACTACCACGAATACCCGGAAGTCTTCACGATGGTGCTCCGCGAAATGCGCTACGGTGTGCATCTGGGTCTGCAGGGCGTAGCAATTCGCCCTTTTGGCGAGCGCAAATTTTCGTTGCACCTGGGCGCCCTGCGCGTTGATTTCAGTCCAACGCATATTTTGTTGACCGTACCCGGATCGAATGAACGCTCGTTTATCATCAAGGGACTCATGTCCGGGCAGCGGTATTTCTTGTCTACAGGACAGCGGCTTACCTCGGATGCACACGGGAATTTGAAGTTCATCGCCAGCGCGGGAAAGCCTCTCGTAATTAGCCAGGAAAAGATGGCAAATCAGAAGAGCACCGTCAATCATCGCACAGCACCGAGCTATCTGGGGCCAGAACAGAAAAGTTCACAACGCGCAGGGATAGGCAGCGAGCCCCGTATGTAGTCTGCATCATTCCGCGTCTTCCCGCCTCCGTAAAGGATTCCACTTCCTGCGCGTTGCGAGCCCGTCGAATCGATTACTCCGCGTAAAAATTCCCAAAAAGGAGCGTAGATCTCAAAACAGATCTATCGGGTTAACGCGTTTTTTATCTATGTTTTAGATCCGCTATGTTCCTACTGAAATAATCTAGGTATTGACAGACGCGCAAATGCGGCCTAGAGTACGTCTCGACAACAACGGGCTTTAATTCCCTTGCGAAATAGAACGGCTCAATTTCCCCACAACACTGGAGGCATTTGTAATGGAAAAGAAGATACAAGTATCGCCAGGTAAGGCTGGTGTTCGGCACAAGATTTTCCTGCGCTTGACAACGATCTTCACAGTGATTCTGCTCTTTTCTTTGAGTATTACTGCACAAACATCACTGGGAACGTCGAGCGTCGGTGGGATTGTACAAGACCCAACGTCGCTGGGAATTCAAGGAGTTGCCGTGCAGTTGATTGACACTCAGCGGGGCACGGCCCGCAATACGGCTACAAATAGCCACGGCGAATATCTATTTACCGCGGTATTGCCCGGCATCTATACAGTGATAGCAAAACAGAAAGGCTTTCTTACGGCGACCATCCAGAACGTGCAGGTCATTATCGATCAGCACGCGACGGTAAATGTGAAATTACAGATTGGCACGGTAGAACAGTCAGTCGTGGTGAATGATCTGGGTGCTACACCATTGCTGGATACAACTTCTGATGCCCTTGGCACAGTCATGGACAATAAGCGAGTTGAAGATCTTCCATTAAACGGCCGCGACTTCCTGCAATTGGCACAGCTGATCGGTGGTAGTCAGGTGCCTACGGGAGGGTCGAACATGGTAGGTAGCCAGACAGGTCATAGTAATCTCTCTATCAGTGTCACCGGGGCAAACCAATTTGAAACAACCTATCTCATCGATGGGATTACGACACGCGGATCGCGCATTGGCGACTCGTCGATAAATGAATCTGTCGCAGCAATCGACCAATTCAAAATGGAACTCGGCTTCTTCATGCCCGATTTAGGTCCCAACGCAGGCATAATTGACGTTTTAACCAAATCCGGGACCAATCAATTCCACGGAGAAGCCTATGATTACACCAGAAACACAGCCTTTGACGCATTGAGCTTTTTTGCGACGGCTCCTGAGGTTCTGCGCCGAAACCAATTTGGCATATCGTTGGGTGGGCCGGTGCTTATACCGAAATTGATAAATGGAAAAAATAGACTCTGGTTCTTCACAAACTATGAAGGCACGCGACAAATTCAGAATTTAGTGGCAACCGGGTTTACCCCGACTCAGGCAATGCTCAAGGGCGATTTTAGCGCTGAATCATCAAACATCACTCTATACAATCCCTATAGTTATAACTCTACAACGCAAACGCGGCAGCCATTTGCGGGCAATATTATTCCACCGAGTCTAATTAATCCACTTTCTAAGAACCTTCTTGCATACTATCTGCCGGGTTCCAGCTATACGCAGCGCCCGAGCAACCTATTTGGGTATCCCCGGGATACATTTAACGACAACCAGTTCACGATTCGCACCGATGTTACCCTGACTCAGGAGCAAACCTTGCATGCGACAGTGGTACATGAAAACTCTCCTGTCGTGAATAGTGCTCTGATGCCACTGGCTGGCGCGAGCTATCCACTGGTATCGGACCTCGTTGCGGTGCAACATACGTGGGTGCTTGGGCCGAACATGGTGAACATCCTGCGCATCGGATGGGACCGTGACCAGGTAGCGGAGGAAAGCCAGGGAGAGCAAGGCCCGGCGCTGGAAACGCAATTGGGCATCCCCGGGACAGTTGATCAGCATGGAATTCCAGGAATCACTTTGAATGGTTACACAGGATTCGGTGATCCGACAGGGATTATCGGCAATACGGATAACAGTTATCAAATTGACGAAGCGCTGGACTATACCCGGGGAACCCATAACATTGCATTTGGTATGGGCCTCGACTACATGCGATCCGTCCAGGAGAATGCAAATGCGAACTCTCATGGAAACTTAATATTTTCTCCTATATTCACAGCGCAGCTTGCGCCTGGTGAAAACGGCCCGGCGCCCGTCTCCGGAACAGGCAATGCCCTTGCTGACTTTCTCCTGGGAATGCCGGTGTCGGGTACGGTGGTTGGCTTTCAGCCGATGCATTATCGGTCTACGATGTTCAATCCTTATTTTCAGGATTCGTGGCGTATGAAGCCGAACTTCACTGTGAACTATGGCATCTCTTGGGATTACTCGACCATACCGAATCCAGAGGGGCCTGACGCAAAAATCCCGCACGTCTTCAATTTTTCAACTGGACTCCTGGAATACGCTGCGTTGGGACAAGTAAGCCCGCAGGTAATTCAACCCGATTACACCAGTTTCACGCCGAGATTGGGGTTCGCATGGGAACCGTCATTTGTGAAAAATACTGTGGTGCGCGCAGGGGCTGGAATGTATTACGAGCAGTGGGGCCTTCTGGAAACACAGTTCACCTATCTCGCTCCTCCCTTTGAGAAGTCATTGTCATTTACAAACAGCCAGTTTTCTCCTCTACCCACTTATACATTCGGCAATTCCACACCCGCGGATGATGTGTTTCCTGTGCTTCCATTGCCTCCGCTTGACAATAATTTTGCACAGAACCTTCCAAAGGGATTTACTCCGTTCGCAGTCAATCCCTATAATCGCAACCCTTACGAAACCCAATGGACCATGTCAGTGCAGCATACATTTGGAAGGAACGATGTTATTGAAGCTGACTACGTCGGGAATAGCGCCCATGATCAACAGAACCGCTATGATGCTAATCAATGTGCCGTCAGCGCCAATCTATTCTGCAACAATAATCTGAAGCCGTATCCTAGATATGGATTCATACTCTATTCCAACAATAATGGGAACATGAGTTACGAGGCCCTGATTCTTAAATACCAGCATCAGTACTCCAAGGGGCTAACCATCCTTGCCAACTATACCTACTCGAAGACCCTCAGCGATGCATGGGAGACCGCAACCTCAACAGTCAATCAGATTGCCTCGTGCCGCAGTTGCGATAAAGGGCCGGTCTCTTACGATATTCCTCAGCAATTCGTAGTGTCCGCGATCTACGAAATTCCGTACGGACGCGGGAGAGCATTTGGCGCAAACATGCCTCGACTGGCTGACGCATTCGTGGGTGGCTGGCGGCTGAGTGATATTACGACGTTTTCTAATGGCACGGCTTTCACCGTCACTTCTCCGAATAACACAGGCGCACCTTTTACTCAGGTTCGCGCAAATCGCTTATGTAACGGACAAGACAGCCATTTCAGCAGCAATCTGCGCACAAATGGATTTGTTGACTTCAAAACAGCCTGCTTCGCGACACCGAGCCCAGGTTATTTCGGCACATCGCCGCGCGGGGTTTTGTTCGGCCCGGGTGTTGACAGGAGCGATATTAGCGCAGCGAAGATCTTCCCGATTTTTGAGCAGCTTCACTTTGAACTGGAAGGAGATTTCTTCAATGCCTTCAACCATGCCAATTTTGGACTTCCGGATAGCAATACAGGGAGCGTGACATTCGGCCGTGTATCTACAACGGGCCCACCGCGCGAAATCCAATTGGCTGGCCGGTTGATATGGTAGTGTAGGTCGTCACGTGGCAAGGAGATGAAAAGGAATGGCAATGACTCGGCGAGAGTTTGTAGAAATGGCCGCGGCTACCACGATTATGGGTCGGGCGCGCGCGGCCCAATCGGTTGATAAAGGTAAGCGCCCGAATATTCTCCTTATGCTAGGAGACGATCATCGTTGGGATGCACTAGGCTGCATGGGAAATCGTATTATCCAAACGCCGCAGCTGGACCGTCTTGGTCACGAAGGGGTCATCTTCGAGAATCATTTTTGTACCACGCCGATTTGCTGCGCCAGCCGCGCAAGTATCATGTTGAGCCAATATGCCGGAACCAACGGAATCTATGATTTT
>JAJZAL010000024.1 GCA_021799405.1 Acidobacteriota bacterium | reverse complement strand
TCCCTTCTTACCTTCGGCTCGTCCTGCGCGCCAGCGCCCGCAGCACTTTGCCCCTAATGCCTGAAAACGCCGTGTCCAGCACCATCTGCGTCGCCAGCATCTGAATCCCGCTGTTGTATGTCGGATATGGATGCACCGTCGAAGCCAGATCCTTCAGACTGATGCGGTTCCGCATCGCCAGCGCGATCTCCGTGATCGCCTCGCCAGCGCGCTCGGCCACCATCGTCGCTCCCACAATCTCTCCGCCGCGCGTCGCATGCATCTTCACCATGCCCACTCGGTCATCCTCATTTACTGCCCGGTCGATCTTGCTCAGGAGCATGCTGCGCGTCACCAGCTCATCCCCATACTTCGCCCGCGCCTGCGCTTCGGTCAGCCCCACATGCGCCACTTCCGGCGAAGTAAACGTCACCCGCGGCAGCACTTCCGCCTTGCCCTGGCTCTTGCCCGGCATCATCGCGTTCCGCACCGCCTGGAATCCCTGCCATCCCGCCAGATGCGAATACTGCGGCCCTCCAATCACATCGCCCGCAGCATAGATATGCGGAACCATCGTCTGCAGTTGCTCATTCACCACAATCCCGCGCTCGGAATACCGCACCCCGGCCTGCTCCAGCCCCAGTCCCTCCACCGCCGGAGTACGCCCCACAGCCACCAGCAGCATATCGCCTTGCATCCGTCGCTCTCCGGCTCTCACTTCCACCGCGTCACCCTCCCCGCGCACTTCCTCCGCCATCGCTGGCACAACTTCGACGCCTTCGCCCTCGAAGACTCCGCGCAGCATCGCCGAAACATCCTCGTCCTCCGCCGCCAGCAGTCTTGGCGCAATCACCGTCACCCTCGCTCCCAGCCGGCGGTACGCCTGCGCCACTTCACACCCCACCGGACCTCCGCCAACCACCAGCAAATGCTCCGGCAGCCGGGCATTCTCAAAAATCGTCAGGTATGTCTCGTATTGCACCCGCTCGATTCCCGCAATCGCCGGCGCCTTCGGCGTTGCGCCCGTCGCAATCAGGATCTTCTTCGCCTCCAACCGCTGCTCGCCGCACTGGAGCGTATGCGCGTCCACAAACTTGGTCGGCCCCACGCACACATCCAGTCCACGCGCACGCAGCGACTCCGGCTCCGTCGGCGCATAGATCTGTGCAATTGTCCTGCGCAGGTATTCCCTCACCTCGGCCAGGTTCACTGGCTCAACCTTCAGCCCCAGGCCAACCCGCTCCGCCAGTTTGGCCATATGCGCCACACTCGCCACCCGCAGCAGCGACTTACTCGGGACGCAACCCGTCCACGTGCAGTCCCCGCCAATGCGATCCTTCTCCAGCATCACCACCCGCACGCCCAGCCGCAGTGCAAAATCCGCCGCAATCAGCCCCGCGGCGCCGGCTCCCACAATCGCAATGTCATATTGCTCCATCTGCCTGCCCCTCCTCGGGAACGCGCGCCCAGCGCAGCAGCACCAACGCTCCTGCTCCCAGGACCGCCGTTCCCAGCAACAATCCATCCATCCGCAGCGCCTGACCAAGCGCACCCGCCAGCAGCGAACCCGCAATCGCTCCCACGCTCAACAGCACCGAATACACGCTCATCGCCGCACCCTTGCCCGCACCTCGACCCAGCGATTGCGCCAGCCACGCCAGCGCGGCAGGAGTGAATCCGCTCTCCACCATCACCAGCAGCGCCGTCGCCACGACCATCGTCCACCGTGCGGCATCCGTCATCGCCGCCGAATGATTCAGCACATACAGCCCGCCGCACACCGGCAGCATCGCCCACAGGGAAATCATCATCGCCGTCCGCACCCGCAACCGCGGCAGCACAAAGCTCCACACCGTCACACCCGCGCCAAACACCGCCGAATATCCCAGCAGTAGCCAGCCCACACGCGTCGGCGCAGCGGCAAAAATCCCATCCAGATACTGCCCGCCCGCCGCATGCCGCGTCAGCAGAAACGGCAGTGTTGGACCAAGCCACATCCCCACCACCGCATTAATGCACAGCCATACCGGCGCCAGATGTCTTACCGCTGGATCCCGCAACGCTTCCTTCAATCCGTGCAGCGCTGCGTTCCCGCCATGCGCGGCTCCGCCCCGTACCGCACCATAAAACAGTGCCGCACACGCCGCGTATGCAACCGCAATTGTTGCAAATCCATGCGCGCCCTGCCGCTGCCACAACTCTGTCGCGACAATTCCGCCCAATCCCAGCCCGCACAGCAGCGAAAGCTCAAAAAAGCTCATCACCCGCGCCCGCAGTCCGGACTCGTATTCTGTTACCTCTGCCAGCCATGCCAGCAGCGGTGGAGTGATCGCCGCCGCGCCCACTCCCTCCAGCACGCGGCTTAGCACAAACACCGGCACGCGCGGCGTGGCGCCCATCAGCCACGTCGCAAATCCCGCCACCAGCGCGCCCGCCACCATAAGGCGCCGCGGAGATATCGCATCCGACAACGTCCCCATCGGCACTGACGTCACCAGTTCCGCCCCAAATGACACCGCGCCCAGCACACCCACAAATTCAGCGCCCACATGCATGCCGCGTCCGCTCAGCGCGGCGAGGTACACGCCAATCAGTACGCCGCTCGCCGCGCCCGCAACGCGCGCCAGCCCATGCGCAAATATTCCAGCTCCTAAATGTCCCTTTCCTGCGCCGCTCAACAATCCCTTCCCAACAGGTATACGATGGCCCTGTCGTGAATAGGTTACGCGCCGTAACCTTCTCTGGTCCCGACGATCTAATCCGTCAGGGATGCCTCAACCCACGCGCACCCTGACTCTGGAGAATCCTTTTGGCTCAGTCACCCGTCAACTCTCCTCTTGCTTCCGCCAGACCTGCTCCCCGCAAGCACGATGCCGACTACATCTTTTACGAGCTCACCCGCAGCATCTGCCCGGAATGCCGCAAGGTCATCGACGCCCAGATTCTCCTGCGCGACAACAAGGTCTACATGCGCAAGCGCTGTCCCAACTGCGGCTCTTTCGAATCCCTCGTCTACGCCGACGCCCAGGCCTATACCACCTTCGCCCGCTACAACAAACCCGGCACCATCCCGCTCGCGCACGGAACCGAAATCGTCGACGGCTGCCCACACGACTGCGGCCTCTGCCCCGACCATCAGCAGCACACCTGCCTCGGCATCATCGAGGTCAACAGCAACTGCAACATGGACTGCCCCCTCTGCTTTGCCAATGCGCAACCCGGCTACAGCCTCACCCTTGAAGAAGTCGAACAGATGCTCGACGACCTTGTCCGCACCGAGGGCAACCCGGAAGTCGTCCAGTTCTCTGGCGGCGAGCCTACCATCCACCCCCAGATCCTCGACTTCGTACGCGCCGCTCACGCCCGCAATATCCCCTACGTCATGATCAACACCAACGGCAAGCGCATCGCCCACGACGACCGCTTCCTCGCCGAACTCAACCACGTCCGCCCCTCGCTCTACTTCCAGTTCGACGGCTTCGACTCGGAAACCTACCGTATCCTGCGCGGCGAGCCGGAAATCCTCGAGGAAAAACTCCGCGCCCTCGATCGCCTCGCCTCCATCGGCCTCCACGTTACTCTCGTCCCTGCCATCGAGCGTGGCGTCAACGAGCACGAAATCGGCCGCATCATCGACTTCGCCATCCAGCACCCGGCCGTGCGCGGCATCAACTTCCAACCCGCCTTCCACGCCGGCCGCCACTCCCACCACGATCCCATGAAGCGTATGACCATTCCCGACATCATCCGCCTCATCGAAGAGCAGACCTCCGGTAAATTCCTCGCCTCCGACTTTGTCCCCGTCCCCTGCTGTTTTCCCACCTGCAACTCCGTCACCTACGCCTTCCTCGACGGCGACACCGTCACCCCGCTCCCGCGCATCATCAACGTCCACGACTACCTCGACTACATCACCAATCGCGTCCTCCCCGATTTCAGCGTCGAAGTGCGCCGCGCCCTCGAAGGCCTCTGGTCCTCAGCCTCCGTGCCCGGATCGGACAAATCGGCCCGGCAGGCCGCCTTCTCCTGCGAAACCTGCGGCATCCCCGACGACATCACCAAGGGCGACTTCGCCCGAAACATGATCATGATCATGCTCCAGGACTTCATGGACCCGTGGACCTTCAACCAGAAAAACCTCATGAAGTGCTGCAAGGAATTCCTGCTCCCCGGTGGAAAGCAGATTCCCTTCTGCGCCTACAACTCCATCGGCTACCGCGAACAGGCCCGCCGCCAGTTGGAAGCCATGGAACCCGAACGCCGCAAAGCCCGCGCCGCCGGTACGCCCTACGTGCCGCGCTCTGTTGACTTCCACTTCCCCAGCCCCAGCCTCACGGAGATTCAGAAGTGAGCGCCGACCCAGCCGCCGTCAAGAAATGCTGCGCCAATCTCTACCAGACCGAAGCCGCCCGCCTGCTCCTCGGCGACTCTTTCCACCCCGGCGGCCTCGCCCTCACCGAACGCCTCGGCGCATTGCTTGAGCTCAACCGCTCATCTCACGTCCTCGACGTTGCCGCCGGCACCGGCGCCAGCGCCATCCATCTCGCCGGACATTACCGCTGCCGCGTCACCGGCGTCGACCTCAGCGCTGAAAACGTCGATCGCGCCAACACTGCCGCTCAATCCAGCGGCCTCGCCGATCGTGTCCATTTCCAGGTCGCCGACGCCGAATCGCTCCCGTTTCCTGATGCCTCATTTGACGCGCTTCTCTGCGAATGCGCCTTTTGCACCTTCCCGGCCAAGACCGTCGCTGCATCCGAATTTGCCCGCGTCCTCCGGCCTGGCGGAAAGCTCGGCATCAGCGATCTCACTCGCGCCCCGCAGCTTCCTGAAGAACTGCAAACGCTTATGGCCTGGGTCGCCTGCATCGCCGATGCGCAGCCCCTCGATCAATACCACTCCCTGCTGCAATCCGCGGGTTTCACGCTCGCTGTCACCGAGCCCCACGACTCCGCCCTCGACGACATGGTCCGCCAAATTCGGACTCGTCTGCTGGCCTTTGAAATTGCCCGCGCACTCAAGAAAATTTCAGCCCCCAATTTCGACCTCGCCGCCGCCAAACAGATGACCCTTGCCGCTCAGGATGCCGTCCGCCAGGGCCGCCTCGGGTACGTCATCATTACAGCGACAATATCGGGCACAAGTTACGAGCATTCCTGAATTCCCGGATACATATGCGGAATCCTGCCGGAAATCATCCGATTATCTGTAACTGTCTTTGATCTTTTACTGAAAAAATGATGCTCTTCGGGGCGGTCTCTTGGCCGCCTCACGAAAGCCAGATTCTGATCAGGGCTTTTGGCATCTGTGGAAAAGCCCGAAAGTTACAAAAAAATAATATGCACTGGTTTCACAGCGGCACTCGCGGCAAATGTAAGGCTTTTCAGGTATTGAAGAGCTGGAACACCCATCCACGAGCCCACGACGCCCTGCATTTTGCATCGCCCGACTCTCGGAGTTTCATTTTCCACAAAGCTTTCCACAGCTCGTTGCGACTCGTTTCACAACCCGAAGCGCATTAGCACACTAATTACTGCCTATAACTAAAAGTAAAAGGGCTCTCCATGCAGGAGAGCCCTTTTATCTACGACTCGCGTGACCGGTTCTTATTTACCCGGTGCGCCCGGCGTCGGAGCGGGCGGCGGAGGCGCCGGCACACCCGACTTCTGGTTGTATGCCGCAATCACTGCCTTTGTGATGTCGGTCGTCGGGCTGGCCCACAGGACCGGGCTCTGCGCAGAACTCGCGTCCAGCACAATGCTGTACCCGTGCTGCTGGGCATACGCGGTCATCACAGCTCCCACTTTCTGTGCCAGGCCGTTGAACGCAGATCCCATCTCGTTTTGGAAATCCGACCGAGCATCCTCGACCTGCTGCTGCAGGATCTTTTCCTTGTCCTGGATCTCGCTGACCTTTTCCTGACGTTGCTCGGGGGTCAGGGTCTTCGCATCTGCCTGCAGCGACTTCTGCAGCGTTTTGATCTGGTCGCTCTCCTGCTTCAACTGCTCGTTCTTGGGGGCAAACTTCTTCTCAAGGTTCTGGAAGTCCCGCTGTCCTTCATTTGTGCGGGCCACTGCAGCCTGGAACATGATCACTGCGATCTTTTCGTGCGAACCTCCCATTCCGGGCGCATTCGGAACGGAATGGCTGGTCTGAGCCATAGCTGTCAGGCCAAAGCTGGTAATCATTACACAAACAAGTGACAACGAACGCTTCATTCGGTTTGAGAACTCCTTCAGTTCTGTATGTGATTTCGCCCGCTGTGCTCGCGGAAGCGAATCTTCGCTTCCCTATACTGCTTCTCCGTGGGCCAGACGTGCACCCTGTAAACAGGTCAGCACGCTCAGAACAACGGGCCGAAGACATTTTCAGGAACTGAGCGAATTATAGGGTTGCCCCCTGACACAGTCAATCCGCACAAAGGGGGAAAAGGCTTCGCCCTCACCCCCCTGCTGCGGCCATTCTCTAAAACGACGTCGTCAGACTCAACCGGAACGTCGCCTTCGGTTCACGCAACTGATACAGCCCGTTGTACAACTGCTGTGACAATGCATAAGTGTAATCGCCTGCATTACCCGATGGGAACATGCTTCTCGTAATCAGGTTCTGCCGGTTGAATTGCGTTTCCAGTCGCGCCGGATTGTAGGCATAGTACAGGGTGAATGGCGCGTTGATGATTGGCACCATCACGACCAGTGCTGCACCCAGCGAATCTCTCGGCACGAAATTGGTTCCCGGAATAATGTTGATCGTATTCGAGAACTTGATCGGCACCCCGCCCTGGCAGGCCCCATTCACATAGTTCGGGCAGCCATAGAGCGGCGAATCCAGTGCGGCAATGCCCTCCGGGCTCTGCAGCAACTGGCTCTTGACCAGCGCCATGTCCAGGCCGAAGTCATCATAGAACTTGAAGGCCACGCTCCGCGCATAGATCGGAATGGTGTACTCCACGTTCGTGATGATGCTCGTGTCGCCGCCCACCGGCGCAATACCGTAAACCGGCAGCGGCACCTTGATCGGCCCTTCGCTCGGATCCGACGGATTGCGGGGCACCGTCGACCCATCCGGGTTCGTCAGGTTGAACAGCACCCGCGTCGGCACAAATCCATATGGCGTCCCCGCGCGAATCTGGAATCCGCGAAGCTCGTTTTCACCACCCTGGTAAGCGCGATCAAATGGAGGCGCCACATCGCCACTGATGCCGCGGATGTAGGAAACCATCACGCGGTATCCGAGCGTATTGCGCCCTTGCGGGTTCAGCCTCAACCCCTTGATCGGGAAGTACTGCTCCCACTGCACCAGCGGACGAATATACCGGACGCTGCCCCAGATACCCGCTATCTGCATTGCGCTCGAGAACTCGTAACCCGTATGCGGCAGGAACAACGCATCCAGCTTGTCTTCTGACAGGCTCAGCGAAGCTTCGCTCGTCAGAATGCCTTCCAGCGCATTCTGCCCCTGGATGCCGCTCCGGAACGCCAGCGACTGGAACAGGTTCTGCGAGGCCGGGCTGTAAGTGGTTACCGAAGCTTTGTTCCATGAGTAGGTAAGGCCGATTCGCTTGAACGAGTGCGGCAACTGGTAGTTCGCGAAAAACGTGTAACCCAGGCTCTGCTGGTTATAGTTCTGCAGCAGCGAGTTCGTCGCGTTGCTGTAGTTCTGCGAAACATGGCCCGTCAGACTGTAGTTCTTTGACGCGTTGTAATCCGTCTTCTGGTCGACGATCTGGAAGCCCAGTTCCAGCGGCTTGTTCTCCACGTATGGCTCGGTAAACCCGAAGACGAAGTTCTTCTGCAGATCGCCGCCGCTGGCCTGCACCGTCAGCGTTTCGCCCAGTCCTAGGAAGTTATTCGTCTGGTAGTTCAACCCGATAAACGAGCCCGACAAGCCACTCACACCGCCGTTCAGGCCGATCGAGTTCTTGCCCTTCTCATGCACCCGCAACAGCAGGTCCACGGTGCCCTTCTGCGCGTTTTCATGCGTCTCCGAGTCCTGGCTCACCTTCAGCGGGTCAAAGTAGTTCAGCTGGTTCAGCCGCATCAGGCTCAGCTTCCACAGGTTGCTGTTATAAACCTGCCCTTCCTGCAGCAGCAGCGCGCGACGGATCACGAAATCGCGAGTCACCGTGTTGCCGCGGAACTGAATCCGCGACACATAGAACGGCTTGCCTTCATCGATATCGATCTTCCAGTTGATGGTGTGCGTCTTCTCATCGAAGGTCGGCGTCGGATTGGCCACAAAGTTGATGTACCCCAGCGTCCCGTACGCTTTGCGCAGATTCTTCAAACCCTTGTAAAAGGTTGTCGCATTGAAAATCTGCCCCTTCTTCATGTCGAACTGGGCGCGCAGCGCCTTCGTGTTCGTAACCGCCTTGTTGCCGCTGAACGTGATCGTGCCCAGCCGGTAGCGTTCGCCTTCCTCAATCGGAATGTGAATATCGATCCGCTTGCCCTTCCTCGGCCGGAACGTGAACAAGGACAGACCCGACTCATTGCGCAGATGCGTGATCGGCTCGCCCACGTTCACCCGCTCGTAACCGCGGTCGCGGTAAGCCATCATCACGCGCTCGGCGTCCTGGTCCAGCTTGCTGGCGTCATAGGTCCGGGCAAAAAGATGCTCAAAAATAATCGAGTGCGGAATTCCGATCGGCCGCAAATCGACCATCGCATTCCGCAGAGTCCGTGACGAAACGTGATTGTTGCCGCTGAAGGTGATCCTGCCCACCTTCACCTTCGGGCCTTCCTTCACGTCGAACGTAATATCCACTCGCGCCGGCGGAACATTCTTGATCACGGGCTTCACCGTCGCAAACTGGTGGCCATGCTCGGCCTCCAGCTGCCGGATCGACGTGATCGCTCCGGCAATCTGCGTCGGATCGTACTGATCCTCCGGTGACAGGTGCACTTTGTTCTTCTTGTACCGCGTCAGAATGTCGGAGACCGTGATCGAGTTGATCCCCTTGTAGTGGATCTCACTGATCGTCGGTTTCTCCTTTAGATACACGTTCAGAATCACGCCAGTAGGCGTGTCTTCCTTCTGAATACGCACATCTTCGAAGTATCCGGTGTTCCACAGCGAGTTGAAATCCCGCTCCACCGTCAACGGATCATAAGGGTCGCCGACGCGACTGAACATGCGCGCCAGCACCGTCTCCCTCGGGATGCGGCGCACGCCGATGATCCGGATCTCGCGGATAATGTTCTGCTGCTGAGCCCACGCCGAAATCGCCGTGATCGACAGCATAAACAACACCAGCAACTGCAAATAGCGGCGATGTGAACGCAAAACCTTGCTCAATTCCTTTGGGGAGCTTTCGCTTCCCTTCGTTGCGGGAAAAATAGGCACACCCTCACAGCTCAAAATCGGCGGACTCTCAGGAAAAGCCGATTATATGTGACCGAAGGGCAGTCCCGAAACCCCGGCCACAGGCTCATCTCCACCCGCGCAACTTAAAACTGCCGCTCGCGGCGCGTTCCCCTTGGTTTGGGTGGAGTTTTTCCGTACCCAGTCTAAATGGATTACGGCATCTTTCACAGCATCTGATTCAAACGATTTCGTCAGGAACCTGCCGGACGCACTTCCACCAGCACCGAATAAAACGCCGGCCCCCCTCCCATATCGGCCAGATGCTGCCCCGTCAGCAGATTCACATTGTGTCCACTTGTGGACAGTTTGTTCCAGTGGAGCCGTGCCGCCACCACCCCGCACTCCACCTTCCGGCTTAGCTTCGCCACCAGCGGCAGGCTCCCGCGGTCGTTCCACACCGTCACCGTCATGCCATCCTCAATGCCCCGTTCCTCCGCATCCTTCGGGTGCATCTCCAGCATGCCGTTATAATCCGCCTCCATCGCCTGGTGTCCCGGCAGGTTCGCAAAGGTCGAATTCATGTAGTGGTCCGCCTTCCGCCCCAGAAACTCCAGCGGATATCGCGAACCCTGCCCGCCGCGTCTCGACTCCTTCGGAGGATGAAACGTCGGCAGCGCATCCAGCCCTTGTGCCGCCATCGTCTCGGAGTAAAATTCGATCTTCCCGCTCGGCGTCGCAAACGGTCCCTCCGCAAACGGCAGCCACGGATGGCCGTTTTCCGCATCGTCTTCCGTTCCGCGCAGCCGCTGCGTGGGATGCTCCTCCAATAGCTCCAGCGTGATCCCCTTCAGCGGTTCCGGCTGCTTGCCGTCCTCATGCAGCGCCTGCCGGATCATCTCGTCCACCGAATCCCGGAAGCACCCCTCGGTGAACCCCATCCGCCGCGCCAGCTCCGCAAACAGCCACACATTCGGCCTTGCCTCGCCCACCGGCTCCATCGCCTGCTTTGAAAGCTGCACGTAATAGTGCCCGTAGGCGCCCTGGATATCCTTCTGCTCCAGAAATGTCGTCGCCGGCAGCACGATATCGGCGTAATCCACCGTATCGGTCAAGAACTGCTCGTGCACCACCGTGAACAGGTCCTCGCGCGCCAGTCCCCGCAGCACCGCACCCTGGTCCGGCGCCACCGCCGCCGGATTCGAGTTGTACACAAACAGCGCCTTCACGGGATTCTCCGTCATCTCCAGCGCCTGTCCCAGCAGCACCATGTTGATCACCCGCGACGGCCGCCCCAGCGGGCTCTGTTCCATCAAATCCGGCCGCTCCAGCCTCTGCTTGTTCCACGGAAATCCTCCGCTGGTCGAGAGCTGCGCGCCGCCGCCCAGGTACTTCCACGCACCCGTCAGCGCCGGCAGCATCAGAATCGCCCGTGACGACGCCCCGCCATTCTCCGAGCGCTGCACCCCATAATTCATCCGGATCGCCGCCGGCTGCGTCTCCCCGTACATCCGCGCCAGCCGCTCCACGTCCCCTGCCGCCACACCGGTCATCTCTTCTACGCGCTCCGGCGTGTACGGCTTCACATGTTCCGCAAGCTGCGCAAAACCATGCGTGTTTTCCGCGATATACGCCTCATCGCACAGCCCGTCCCGCATCAGCACGTGCATCATCCCCAGCGCCAGCGCCGCATCTGTTCCCGGACGAATCGAAATATGCCAGTCGGCCAGCGCCGCTGTCCGAGTCCGGTAAGGATCGATCACCACCAGCTTCGCGCCATTCCGCCGAGCCTCTTCCACAAACGGCCACAGGTGAATATTGTTCCCGTGAATATTCGCGCCCCACGCCAGAATCAGCCGCGAGTGCCGGAAATGCTCCGTATCCGTCCCCAGCTTCTGCCCGTACACCGAAACGTAAGCCTCGCCGCCCGTCGTCGAGCAGATCGTCCGGTCCAGCTGCGAAGCCCCCAGCCGATGAAAAAATCTCCGGTCCATCGACCCATACGTCAGCAGCCCGATGCTGCCCGCATACGAATACGGCAAAATCGACTCAGGCCCGAACTCATCGCTGGTCGCCCTCAGCCGGGCCGCAATCTCGTCCAGCGCCTCATCCCAGCTGATCCGCTCAAAAGCCCCCAGCTCCTGTCCCGGCCCCTTCCGTGTGCCTTTGCGCCGCCGCATGGGATAAAGCAGCCGCTCCGGCGCATACACCCGGTCCAGATACTTCGCAACCTTGCCGCACAGAAATCCCCGTGTCACCGGATGCGACGGATCACCCTGCACCCGCGTCGCTTTTCCAGCTTCATCCACCGTCACCAGCACCCCGCACGAGTCGGGGCAATCATGCGAGCAAACTGTATGAACCGTATGCGTAGCCATAGCCTGATTCTAGGCCCGAAAAAACACCTCGGGTGCCCCATTCATGCGCGATTTTTGCGCATGAGTGGGGTCCGATACGCCTATCCCACAGAAGGGTCATTTCGAGCGAAGCCCAAAGGGCGAAGTCGAGAAATCTGCGGTTATCCATCCGCCGGGTGCCCCATACTTTCTCTCCGCGCACTTCGGAGAAAAAGTGTGGGCCTCATCGCCCGCCAGGGCGACCCAGCCTCGGCACGCCTGAGATTGGCACAATCAAATCCCAGCCAACGCCGGGCGGCTGCGCCAAAATAATCTTCAAATCATTGAACCATCCGCCACCCATCTTCGACATATAAGACAAATGGCCAACGAAAATTCCGAAAGGCTCCAGTTCGAGTGGCTCACCCTTCGCTGCCAAACCGGCGAACCGGGCGCATTCGCTGACCTCATCGCGGCCATGGAAAGGCCTTTGCTCTATTACGCCACCAGCCTCACCGGAAACTCCGACACCGCGCTCGATGTCCTGCAGGAGGTCTGGCTCAAGGTCATCCGCGGCATTCGAAAGCTGAAAGATCCCGGCGCCCTCAAGCCCTGGCTCTACACCATCACCCACGGCGTCGCCGTCGACCGCATCCGCCGCGACTACAAGCGAGACAAGGCCGAACAGGCCCGACTCGACGGCTTCCTCGACGCCGAAGAACCCTCCTTCGACCACGAAGACGCCACCGCCATCCACAACGCGCTAAACCACCTCAGCGTCAAGCACCGTGAAGCCCTCGTTCTGCACTTCTTACAAGACCTTTCCATTACGCAAATCGCCAGCGTCGCCGCCTGCTCCGAGGGCACCGTCAAATCACGCCTCCACTACGCCAAACGCCAAATGAAACAGATTCTCGAAGGAGAAAAACATGGCACAACCATCCGATAACCTCCGCGACCGCCTCCTCGCGGCCCTCCCCCAACCGGAAAACCTCACCGCCTACCGCGAAGAAACCGCTTGCGCACTCGCCAAGCACCACCGCGCCCTCCGCTGGGACAAGATTCTTGCGAACACAATCATCTTGTCCGCATGCGCCGTCACCGTGGTATTCATCTTCAATCCCGGCTTTTGGCACTTGGGCATGTCAGCGCTTCACAGCGTTGAACTCGGCACGGCCTTCTTGTACGGAGTGGGACTGTTCCTCCAGGTGCAATACAAAATCTACGAAAGCGAAATCGCCAATCTAAAGGAAATCAAGCAAGTCCAGCTACAAATCCTCGAGCTGCAAGCCTCACTGCAAAAGGAGCCATAACCCGCCTCCCACCCCTCCCCGAACCTGAGCATCGCGGAGGCGAAGTTGGAGTGGAATTGGCGTGCGAAGCACGCGTTTCGTTGGACGCGCAGTCCCCTGGACAGCCATTCCTAGTTATGCATTCCCGACTGATCCTTCGCCGGATACACCACCACATAATCAAACGGCGCTGGCTCGCCACCCTGCGGATACCCGATCAGCTCCAGCCGGTCGCCCGGCTTCAGCTTCACATTCCGCACCAGCTCCCGGATCGACGTATCCCCGTCGATTCTGTAGCCCGGCAGCTTGCGGTCCGCCGTCCAGTGCGCAATCTCCCTGCCGTTCAGCATCAGCTGGAATGTCGCCTCGCCGGTCCGCAGATCAAAATACTGCACGCCAATGTAGTAATTGCCGGCCTGCCGGTTCAGCACCGTACTCGCCGTGCATTCCGCGCGATGCAGACACACCTCCGCCTCGCCATGCGACGCATCCTCCCACGGAGTCACCTTCACCGGCGTATATCCATCCAGCTTCATCTCCGCGCCCGTTACGCGGCCCGGATAATGCCCCACGCGCCCCTTCGCATCCGGAATCCCGGACTTTCGATAGAAGTACCGCGTAATTGCATCCCGCCACACAATTGCATACGCCGCCTGGTACCGCTGAATCTTCAGCACTTTCTCATATCGCTCTGGATCAACGAGTCCCTGCAGCGTCTTCCACTCATCCACAAACCTCTGCGCATCGATCGCACCCTGGTAATGCGAGTCGTAGATGTACTGGATCACCGTCTTCCCGTCATGCAGCCGATAGGTATACGGCACATGATGCATGAACAGCAGCAGATTGTCCGGGCACGTCTTCAGCGATTCATACATCGCCGCCACCTCCGGCGGATACTGCCCGATAAATCCCGTCCCCGTTGCGGTCGTCCGGTCCATCCCCACGCCCGTCCGCGTCGCCCGGAACCACTGCCCCCATCCATTCCGCTCCTGCGACTGCGGATCGGGCCCGTAATGCGGCCCCGTAATATCCGTCAGCGTCTGCAAGCCCAGCGGCCCCGTATAGTCCTCATACACCCGCCACGACGGCATCAGGATCGCATCCACCGTCCGCACCACCTTGGGATTGTTCCCAAACGTCAGCCGCGTCCAGTTCTGCGCAATATCCTCCGCGCTCTGGTTCGGATTCCACGCCAGCTGCGCATACCCCCACAAATTCGCCATCGCCAGCGGATTCCGCAACCAGTTCGTATCCATCCCCACACCGGAAACCGCCACAAATCCGCCCAGCGGCCGATGGAACGTCTTTCCAGTAACAATGTCCTTTACCGGCGTGTGCCGCCCTTCGGCGCGCATGTCAAAATCCAGCGTCTTCTTCCACATCGGAACCAGGTACACGGTCTGCCGCTGCTGCCCTAGATACTCCTGCGTCACTTCCAGCTCAATCGCCTCGTTCGTGTGGTGCAGCCCTGCAAACAGCGGTGATGCCGGTTCCCTCACCTGAAAATCAATGGGGCCGTTCTTGATCTGGATCACCACATTCTTCGCGAACTTCCCGTCCAGCGGGTGAAAAATGTCATACGCCGCCTTCGCCCGATCCGCCTTCAGGTCATTCCAGTTCAGGTGGTTGTTGTAGACGAACGCGCGGTACATCACGATCCCGCCGTGCGGAGCCAGCAGGTGCGCCAGCATATTCGCCGCCGCCGCCGGCGTCAGCCCATATTGCGACGGTCCCGGCTGGCCCTCCGAATCTGCCTTCACCGTGAAGCCCGCAAAATCCGGAATCGCCTTGTAGATCGCGTCGATCTTCGCCTTCCACCACGCAATCACCTGCGGGCTCTTCGGATCGAACGTCTTCATCCCGCCCAGCGTCTCGGGGCTCCGCAGATCGACCGACATGGCCACCCGCACGCCCCACGGACGCAGCGCATCCGCGATCCGCGCCAGCCCCGCAATCGTCTCCGGCGTCAGCATCTGCGGGCTCGCATTCACGTTATTCACGTTGCAGCCGTTGATGCCCACCGAAGCCAGCAGCCGTCCATACTCGCTCACCCGCGTCAGGTTCGCGCGCACATGCCCGTCGTTGAAAAAAATCGACCGCCCCGCGTACCCGCGCTCAATCGTGCCGTTCAGGTTGTCCCACTGGTCCACCCACCGGATCGGCGACGATGGCGAAGATTCAATTCGAAACTGCGAGAGTTGCGGATCTTCCCCCAGCTTCTCCAGCAGCGCAAACGCCCCGTACAACACACCACGCGGCGTTGTCCCCGCAACCACCCAATCTGTATGCCTGTGGATTACAAATGTCTGGATCACGTAACCGTCAGGCGCACTTTTCCCGGTAACATGCCATCCGGGCAGCGCCCGCTTCACTTCGCGAAAGGTCCCCAGCACCAGCGTCGGCTCGTCATCGAGGCTCTGCGCTGTCGCCAGATGATCTCCCGTCATCGAGAGCAGCCCGCGCTGCAACTCCGCGGCCGCGCTCTTCACCGTCGCGGCATCATCCAGCATCAGCATCCGCCGCGGCGGATTCACCGCCAGCTTCACCGGGGCATACCTCAGCCATCCCGCTGCGCCATTCTCCGCGTGCAGCGGCAGCCCAAAAAGCAGGGCGGCTGCGCCTGCCAGCGCAACCGCCTTCTGTTTACAAATCACCTTTGTCGGCTCCTATTCCGGTAGCTGCTTCGTCCCGTGAATCGAGAACTCCACCGTCTGCGCCCCATTCCCTGTCGGCTGGCTTCCGCCCACAAAGATCTGGTACTTGCCCGGCTCCACCTCGCGCTGCCCGGCTTCGTTCACCAGGCTCAGTTGCCGCGCGCCCAGCGTAAAGGTCAAATGCCGCGTCTGCCCCGGAGCCAGAGACACGCGGTCAAAGCCCTCCAGCGAGTGCAGCGGATTCACCCCGTTCTGCGGCGCCACCACGTACACCTCCGTCACCGCCGATCCATCCATCTTGCCCGTGTTCGTTACATCCGCTTCCACGGTCAGCGGCTCGCCCGCCTTCACGTTCTTGGTCGAAAGATGCACATGCGAGTACTCAAACGTCGTGTAGCTCAGCCCATACCCAAACGGAAACAGCGGCTGGCCCGTAAAGTACCGGTACGTCCGGTCCTTCATCGAGTAATCCGTAAACGGCGGCAGTTGATCCACTGACTTGTAGAACGTCAGCGGCAGCTTCCCGCCTGGATCATTCACCCCGCTCAGCGTCTCGCCGATCGCCGTGCCGCCCGCCTCGCCCGGATACCACGCATCCAGAATCGCGGTCGCATGCTGCGCCGACCAGTCCAGCGCCACAGCGTTGCCGGCCATCAGCACCACCACCACCGGCTTGCCCGTCGCTTCCAGCGCATGCAACAAGCTCTGCTGTGTCTTCGGCAGTTGCAGTTTTGTCAGGTCACCCCCATCATATCCGGGTACCTTGATCGGCATTTCCTCGCCCACAAAGTCCGGCGACAGGCCCATCACCGCCACCACCACGTCCGACTTTTTCGCCACGTCCACCGCCTGCTCGCGCAGCGCACTCTCCGGCGGATACCAGTTCAGCGTGATCCCCGCTCCAAATAGCTTCGACTTGTGCGAATACTCCAGTTGGAACGTATGCGGTTTCGTGTCCGTAAACGTCACGTCGAAGACCGGCATCCTGCTCGAATGATGCGGTGCACTCTCCTGCGTCGCACCCGACGACACCTGCTTGCCATTGATCCACAGCGTGTAGGCTTCCAGGTCATTGCAGGGCCAGCAATGGGACCAGCTGACCTGCATGCGGTACGTCCCGGGCGTAGGCGCCTGAATCGTGCCCGTCCAGCGCACGCTGAAGCTGTTCGCCGGCACGCCCGGCATCGGACTCGCCGCATCCCAGTCAAAATTGATCTGCTTGTCCACCCTCGTCACCACCGGCTTTCCGCGGAACGACGCATTCGCATAGTACTGCGCCTTCAGTCCATCCACCATCGAGCCATTGCCCGGATGGAAGCTCGTCCGCGGCATCGGAATCGGCAGCCGCGTGTCATACGACGAGCCCTGCGCGTACAGCAGCTTCGCATGCGGAAACGCCGCCGCAATCCCATCCACCGGCATCACCGGGTCCGACGGAGTCCCGTTGTAATTGCCTTCCAGAGCCGACAACTCCGCTGCGTTCGGGCCCACCACCGCAATCGTCTGCACGTTCTTCAGCGGCAGAAGGTGGCCCTCGTTCTTCAGCAGCACGATCGAGTCGCGCGCATCCTTCAGCGCCAGCGCCCGATGCGCCGGCGAATTCACCTCGCGGAACGGAATCTTCGTGTAGGGCACATCGCTCGGCGGATCGAACATCCCCAGCCGGAACCGCGCCGTAAACAGCCGGTCCACCGACTGGTCAATCGTCTTTACGGAGATCAACCCTTCCTTCACCGCCTCCGGCAGCGCCTTGTAGGTGTCGCCGCAGTTCGTGTCCGTTCCTGCCTTCACGCCCGCCGCCGCTGCCTCTGCCGCAGTGGCCACGTAACCGTGCGCCCCCGGCCGGTAAAAGTCTGAAATCGCTCCGCAATCGGACGTGATATAGCCGCCAAAGCCCCACTTGCCGCGCACCACATCAGCCAGCAGCTTGTTCGCGCAGCTCGGAACCCCGTTGATCGCGTTGTACGAGCACATCATCGAGTCCGCATGGCCCTCGGTAATCGCCGCCCGGAACGCGGGCAAATACGTATCCTCCAGATCGTGCTGCGTCACCACCGCATTGATCTTGTGCCGCATCGGTTCCGGACCGTTGTACACCGCAAAATGCTTCGGCGTCGCAATCGTCTTCAGGTACTTCGGATTATTCCCCTGCAGCCCGCGCACATACTGCACGGCCATTGTCCCGGTCAGAAACGGATCTTCCCCGTATGTCTCCTGTCCGCGGCCCCAGCGCGGATCGCGCACGATATTGATGTTCGGCGCCCATAGCGTCAGCCCGTAATAAATGCTGTGCAGGTTGCGCCGCATCGCCCATTCGTACTTCGCCCGCGCCTCGGTCGAAATCGTGTCCGACATATTCCTCACGTCCGCCGGATCAAACGTCGCAGCCATGCCGATTGCCTGCGGAAACACCGTCGCATATCCCGACCGCGCGATCCCGTGCAGCCCTTCGCTCCACCAGTTGTACGCTGGTACCCCCAGGCTCGGAATCGCAGGCGCCTCGTTCATCATCTGCGAGACTTTCTCTTGCAGCGTCATCCGCGAAACCAGTTCATGCACCCTCTGCTGCAACGGCTGATTCGGGTTATCCCACGGAAATTCCTTCTTCGACTGCGCGATGCCCGGCATCGCAACCAGTCCCATCAGGCAAACCCCTGCCGCTGCCCTCACGGCCCGGCGGCATAGCGTTGCATTCACTCGCTTCATGGCGCTCCTTCTTATCTCTAACTCTTGTTCCATCATGCAGGAACAGCAGGCAATGGTCGCCCTTTGGCGACAAAACCGCTCTCAGTAATTCGATTTACCACCGCCAGCCAAATTATCCCGTCCACACGCGCCCCCGTCAAACGCCGCCTGTGCCTCGCGCGCCCAAATTTCCCCTTCGCCTCGACAACGCTGCCCGCCGGCGCGCATCCTATTCAATTACAAGACCTTCCATGCAGCCGTCCTCGATACCAAACAGGATTCCATCGCTCATCCGGCGCATTCGCGCCCGCTTCCAGCGCACGTACTACTTCTTGCGCGGAAGCTATTGGCTGCCTCACGTACCGCTCTCTCTGCTCCTCTGCCTCGGCGGCTGGTGGATCCTCGACAACAAATTCGGCAGCTCTTGGCAGATCTACGTCCATCAGCTCGCACAAGGGCAGTTCAATCTCCCGCCGCGGCTCTTCCCCTCGCTCTTCATCGGAGGCGGCATGTTCGTCATGGGCCTCGCCCTGCTCTGGCGTTCCCGCCTCGCATGGACCATGGCTATCCTGCTGGTCTCCCTCGGCCTCGTCAACACTCTCCTCATCGTTCAGGCTCATGAAGAAGCCATGCTGGGCTACTTCGCCTTCGCGCTGCTCCTGCTCATCTGGAACTACCGCCATTTCAGCCGCTCCAGCGTCGCCGCCAGCACTCTCTTTGCCGTCACCTCGGTGGTCATGCTCCTCACCTATGCCACTTTCGGCGCATACTACCTCGGCCAGGGCTTCCAGCCCCATATCACCGACCTTCCCACCGCGCTCTACTACGCCATGGTCACCATGAGCACCGTCGGCTACGGAGACATCACGCCTCACACCCTCAAGGCGCGCATGTTCACCATCTCCGTCATTGTTCTCGGTGTGGCCGTCTTCGCTACTTCGCTCACCGCGGTCATCGGGCCTCTCGTCGGCCAGAACCTGCAGCGCATCCTTAACCGCAAAGGCACTCCCATGCATCGCGAAAAGCATTTCGTCGTCATCGGCAACACGCCCCTTGCCGTCAACACCTGGCGCGAGCTCGCCCGCCGCGGCCGCCACGTCACCCGCATCGTCCGCGAGCAGCCCGAAGAAGGCCTGCCCAAAGACGTCGACATGGTCGTCGGCGACCCCAGTATGCTCGACGTCCTCCGCGAAGCCGGCGCCCACCGCGCCGAAGCCGTCCTCGCCATGCTTGCCGACGATAGCGAAAATGCCTTCACCATCCTCGCCGTCAAGGAGCTCAACGGCGTCGCCCGCACCGTCGCCGCCGTCAACGACGCCCGCCACCTCAGCCGCGTCAAGCTCGTCCAGCCCGACGTCGTCATCGCTCCCCAGGTCCTCGGCGGCGAACTCACCGCCATGTTGCTCTCCGGCGAACAGGTCACACCGGAATTTGTCATGGAACGCGTTTTCCAGAATACCCAGACCACTCCCAAAAACTCTTGATTTTACAAACACTGCAATGCACGCTCTCGGAAATCACCTCCGGAGACTTGCCAGTGATGGGGATCACCGCAGTATCATGTTTCAACAGAGGAAAGTTTTACCAACGCCGCATCCTCTCTCGTCCTAAGTTCCGCGGCCCTGTGAGGGTTTATGTCTCTTCAGTTGAGAGTGAATCGGAAAATCATCCCGGTGGATGCTGCTCCGGACACACCCTTGTTATGGGTTTTGCGTGAACACCTCGGGCTCAAAGGGCCGAAGTTTGGATGCGGCGTCGGTGCCTGCGGGGCCTGCACCGTCATCATCAACGGCATCGCCACCCGCTCCTGCATCACCCCCGCGTCCGCTGCGGTCGGTGCGGACGTCACCACGATTGAAGGCCTCTCGGCCGACGGCACACACCCGCTCCAGCAGGCTTGGCAGCAACTCGACGTTCCCCAGTGCGGCTACTGCCAGGCTGGTCAGATCATGAGCGCTGCCGCCCTGCTTCAGCACACGCCCCACCCCACGGACGAACAGATTAACGACGCCATGGACGGCAACCTTTGCCGCTGCGGAACCTACGCCCGCATCCGCGAAGCCATTCACAAGGCTGCCGCCGCGGCAAACTCTACGCAATCTGGCTCCAGCGCGTTTCATAAACCCGCCGCGACCTGAACGGAATCGAGCGAGACCCGCAATCGAAGCGGGGCTCGTCCGCTCCCATAGGTCACGGATCTATTTTTGAAACACGCTGCAAGAACCGTAACGGAGGATCTTCCCGTGCAATTCACCCGGCGGCACTTTTTGAAAATTGGCGCTGTGGCTGGTGGCGGCCTCGCCATCGCCCTCTACGATCTCCCCTGGTCGGATATTCGCCCCTTCGCTGAAGTCTACGCCGCGGGCGGACTTTCCCCGCACGCCTTCGTCCATGTTCATCCGGACAATACCGTCACCATCATGTCCAAGGACCCGGAGATCGGCCAGGGCATCCGCACCTCGCTGCCCATGATCATTGCCGACGAACTTGACGTCGACTGGAGCCAGGTCCATGTCGTCCAGGCCGACCTCGACCAGGCCATCTACGGCCCCCAGTTCGCCGGCGGCTCCATGGCCACTCCCATCAATTGGGAGCCCATGAACATGGTTGGCGCCACCGGCCGCCGCCTCATGATCCTCGCCGCGGCGCGCCGCTGGGGCATTCCCGCTGACTCCTGCACCACCTCCGGCGGCCACGTCTACGACAAGGCCGGCAATCGCTCCTTCACCTACGGCGAGCTCGCCGCCGATTGCGCCAAGCTCCCCGTCCCGGATGCATCCAGCATTTCCCTCAAAAAACCCTCCGAGTACCGCATCATCGGCGAATTCACACCCGGAGTCGACAATCCCGCCATCACTACCGGAAAGCCTCTCTTCGGCATCGACGTCACCGTTCCCGGCATGCTCTACGCCGTCGTTCAGAAGTGCCCCGTCTTCGGCGGCACCGTCAAGCACGCCAACCTCGACGCCATCCGCCGCATGTCCGGCGTTCGCGACGCCTTCGTCATTGCGGGCGATCAACACACCAACAATCCCGCCATCGAGCCCGGCATTGCCGTCGTCGCAGACACCTGGTGGCAGGCCCAGGCCGCACGCCTTTCGCTCAACGTTGACTGGGACACCACCGCCGCCTCGCCCACGGCCCCGGAACAAAGCACCGAATCCTTCAACCAGAAGGCCGCGGAGTTGCTCCCGCAGCAGCCCAGCTATAACCTCCGCTCCTATGGCGACCTCGAAAGCGCCTTCCGCGCGCCTTCCACCAGGGTCATCGAAGCCGACTACGCCTATCCGTTCCTCGCCCACGCCACCCTCGAGCCCCAGAACACCGCCGCCCGTTACCAGGACGGCAAACTCGAAATCTGGACCAACAGCCAGGCTCCCGCGGGTGGCCGAGGCCAGGTCGCCAAGACCCTTGGCATCAGCGAAAGCGATATCACCGTCCACATGATCCGCGCGGGCGGTGGCTTTGGACGCCGCCTCCGCAATGAATATATGGTCGAAGCGGCTTGGATCTCCCGCGCCGTCAAGGCTCCCGTCCACGTCCTCTGGTCGCGCGAAGACGACTTCACCCACGA
Organism: Acidobacteriota bacterium; assembly: GCA_021799405.1. Next base: position 13,018 of record JAJZAL010000024.1, on the reverse strand, counting down.
CTCCTACCGCCCTGCCGGCTGGCATCACCTCAAGGCTGGCATCGATGCCCACGGCCGCCTCACCGCCTACAGCCAGCATCTGGTCACATTCGGTGACGGCAAGAGCGTTGAATCCTCCGCTGGCATCGGACCAAACGAATTTCCCGCCGGCCGCGTCCCCAACTACCAGATCGGCTACTCCACCATGCCGCTCTTCCTGCGCACCGGCCCCCTGCGCGCTCCCGGCTCCAACGCTTACGCCTTTGTCGGCCAGTCTTTCCTGGATGAAGTCGCCCACGCAGCCGGCCGTGATCCGGTCGACTTCCAGCTCGAACTCCTGGCCAACACGTACGATGGCGGCGGCGATCGTTACTACCTGCCCGAGCGTCTGGCCGGCGTACTCCGTCAGGTCGCGGAGGAATCCGGCTGGCGTAAACGCAAGAGTGGCAATGGGCAGGGCTGGGGCATCGCCGCATACGCCTGCCATCTCGGCTTCTGCGCCCAGGTCGCCCACGTCAGCGTCGACTCCCAGAACCGCGTCCGCGTCCATGAAACCTGGTCCGTCACCGACGTCGGCAGCCAGATCGTCAATCCCTCCGCTGCTCGCGCACAGGTCGAGGGAGCCACCATCGAAGGCATGGGCCACACTTTCGTCGCCGTCACACTCAAAAACGGCACCGCCCATCCGACCAACTTCCCCAACTATCCGCTGCCCCGCATGCACCAGACCCCGAAGATGAACATCTCTTTCCGCATCACCGAGTATTCCCCCACCGGGCTCGGCGAACCGGCGCTACCGCCGATCATCCCGGCCATCACCAACGCCATCTTCGCCGCCACCGGCAAACGCATACGCACCCTCCCGCTCACCCACAGCGGCTTCTCGCTCGCTTAGAGAAGTTCTCTGTATCAGCGGCACTGCAGCATGAAGCTTCAAGCGGCCTGTTCCTCACGAACAGGCCGCTTTGTTCTTGCTGCGGAATCGCCCTCGAGAAGCGATTCCAAGCCTACACCGACATCCAGGAAAGGCTGCCGGCGCCTCGCTCTACCGCAGCCTGCTTCCTGTCCGCTCCTGCTTGGTGAAGGCAAAACCAAAGCAGGTGCATCCCGGAACCGTCGCGCTCCAGCTGTCGCGACCACCGGGATCCCGGCGCTCCGCAGGCTGGCGCGCGGCCAGCAGGAAGCGGCAACCCTGAAACCTACTCAACAGGGCATAAAAACTCTGGTTTTGCTCTAGACTAAAAACATCGGAGAGGTGGCCGAGTGGTTGATGGCTCCGGTCTTGAAAACCGGCATACCCGCGAGGGTATCGTGGGTTCGAATCCCACCCTCTCCGCCATAAACTCTGCCTAACTCTCATTGATTCAGTAATATGCTGAAGAATCTGCGACTTAGAATTGTCGGGCATCTGACAATCTGCGTGCAGAATTTACGAAATTTACAGCCTGTACGGCCTCTACCCCTCGAAAATCCGACAATCCAACAACGGGAGTTCGTTGGTATCACGCGCACAATCGCCTAGTGCCAGAGCTCTCGAGCAATCGCGCCTGAGGTCACTGCACTTTCTCTCCGGCGACAGGAGCAGCCAGGGGTTGTGAGCGCGCCAAGTGGCACGAAGTGCCTGCGAGAGCAGTCTTCGTGTCGAGTCGGGATTTTCAAGGGATTTTACGACCCTTTTGGACCGCCAGCATATCGTCTTCTCAGGCCGTTTTCCGGCCGCTGAGACACTACGCTCCTTGTGGGGCCAATCGCTTGCGATTCATGTAGAGGTTGACCAGGGCGAAAGCTGCCAAATGCCACTGGTGGTTCTTCACGATTCCTCGATAGCGCACCTTGGTATAGCCGAAGACGCGCTTCAAGATACGAAACGGCCATTCCACCTTGGCCCGCACACGCGACTTGGTCCGGTTCTTGCGCCTCTCTTGTTTATCCACTTCGCCCTTGCCATTTTTGACTCACCGGTTGGTCATATCCTGTGCATCGGGCCCTGCCGTATGGATCGCTTCTGTCTGCCCCTGATAGCCGCCGTCGCCCCAGACCTTTTTCCGCGCCATGGAGTAAGTCAGGCAACGCATGCTTGTCATGCACCGAGACCGCCGGTGTGCAGACCGAACGCACAATGTCTTCCTTGCTATCCACGCCGATGTGCGCCTTGGCTCCGCAGTAGTATTGGTTTCCCTTCCGGTCTGATGCATCTCCGCGTGGCGCTCCTTCTTGCTGTTCCTGGTCGAACTGGGCGCGGCGATGATGGTGGCGTCAACAATCGTGCCGGTCGAGATACGGATGCCATTGCGATCCAGAAATTGGTTTGCCGTGTCGAAGATTGCGCCGCATAAATCGTGGATTTCAACCAGATGGCGGAAGTTCAGGATGGTAGTCTCGTCCGGCACTGCCATCCTCCCCAGGACTACGCCGGCAACGCCGCGCAGTACGGGCGATTCGCAGAGCGCATTCCCGGCGCCGGGGTCCGACAGGTTGGACCAGTGCTGCAAAAAGTAGATGCGCAGTATCGTGCCGAGCGCAACCGGATGACGCCCTTTGCCCGCCTTCGGATAATGAGGTTCGATCAGACCTTCTAACTCGGTCCAAGGAACCACGGCCTCCATCGTGTTAAGAAACTGTTCCCCGCGGCTGACCGGCACATACTTCTCAAAGCTGGGCTGACAGGCAAAGGTTGTCTGGCGCATCGCGTTCTCGGTCCACTTATTGCATTAGACGGAACTCACGCACCTTCGGGACTTGATCAGAAGCTCCCCAATAAAAGCGGACACCGAATCAACCCTCGCCCCTTGGTCAACGGGAAATCTTCCGACGCTTACAGTTCCACTCAGCGCCCCCAGAACTGCGTCACCTGCTCATGCATCGGCTGTGGCGAGGAGGGCACGGCGTTGAACATCTCCTCCACTGGTCCCGATGGAGAAGACAGCATCAATTTCGCGCCCTGATCTGTCACTACAGAAAACGCGGCTCACCGCTACCTGACTTCTATTTACGACTGTAGTACTGCCTAGTGTACTGGTGCACACGCCCTTGATGTGGAAACCCGCGTTACGCAACGCTAATGGGCTGTTTATGCTCCATTAACGGAGCCGACTGTAGGGTTGCATGAGGAGTGGCGGATATATGCATATAGAGCATATTTGCATAGAGATGGCCACGGTACTCCTTGCGTGCAGTTCCATCGGCTTCATGCTATTTGTACTCAACAAATTCCATCGTGAGTCACAAAAGGTCAAGCAACATCGTGATAAAACATGGTCTTCTTAGCGAGAAGACGGCCCACAGCTATTGATCGCCAATGTCCGATTTTTTGGTGAAGGGGCACGGAAATCTGGTGTTGCACGATCAGCTGTGTCTGCGGAACACAACGCAGACACACCTCATCGGGTTCGTTATGGAGATATATCTGTGAAAGGTATCGTAATCGCAACAGCTCTTCTGGTAGGAAGCGTTGGCATTTCAGCGCAGGCTCAACAAAACACGGCTGGCTCGCCCCCTAAACCGGCAGATGCACGCACTCGGACGGTTCTGCCACAGACTGCACTGGAACCGGCCGCAGCCCCCCTTAGTTCGCCGGCCATCACAGGCCCTCTACAAGCTGCGCATCCCATCACGTTGAACGGCGGGCCGTTAGGAAAACTGTACCTTGACGGCGTACTTAGTGGAATGGGCATGGTTCAAGGAAGCCACGTCGCGGGCAATAGCTCCTCGGAAGCCGCGCTCTCTGACGGCCAGATTTTCCTGCAAAAAGCAGAGGGCTGGTGGCAATTCTACGTTCAGGCAGGAGCATACAACATCCTTTCTCTGGGTGCGCCGTTTGTTGCAACCGGCAAGCAGGTCAATGATCTTTATGGTCCGGTACCTGTTGCTTATCTGAAGCTCGTTCCGGCGAAGAACGCCTCCATTGAAGTCGGAGCGCTGCCCACTTTGATAGGTGCAGAGTACACGTTCGATTTCGAAAATATGAATATTGAGCGAGGCTTGCTATGGAACCAGGAGAATGCAATCAATCGTGGCGTTCAAGTGAATCAGTCGATCGGTAAGCTTGCGTTGTCGTTTAGCTGGAATGATGGTTATTATTCAAATCGCTACTCATGGCTCAGTGGATCAGCCACTTATACAAACGGCGCACAAAGCTTTTCATTTGTCGGAATGGGAAATCTGGGGCATACCGCATTTCAAACTATCGCCACGCCCGTACAGAACAACAGTGTTATGTATGCGCTAGAGTATGCATATACCAAAGGGAAGTGGATCATTCAACCCTATTATCAATATACCGATGTGCCGTCTGATTCCTCGATTGGCATCATAAAGGGAGCCACAACCCAGGCAGGAGCAGTTCTGATAAGCCGTACTCTGGGTCACGGATTTTCACTCGCTGGCCGCGGCGAATATATCGCAAGTAGCGGAAGTGCAGCCGAGAACGCGCAGAATTTGTTGTACGGCCCGGGCAGCTCCGCTTGGTCTGCCACGATAACGCCCACCTACCAACGGCAGCGTTTCTTCGTACGCGGGGAAGCGTCAGTCGTTCACGCGACATCCATTACGAAGGGAGATGCCTTCGGCACAGCTGGTACAAATTCAAATCAAGCGCGCGGTGTTATTGAAATTGGCTTTCTGTTTTAAGGACTCCCTGAAGAACTCCCCGATCCACAGCTGTGGTGGGTAATGTGGAGTGGAGGAGAAGATCGCGCATGCGGCAGATGACGTTCGCCCAGCAAGCGGAGTTTCAGCGCGATTCGACGAAGACCCGTCGGGAGCAGTTTCTGGAAGAGATGGATGCGGTGATGCCGTCGGCCGGGTTGTTGGCTTTGGTCGCGCCGCATTATTCGAAGAGCGAGATGAGCCGCAAGCCTGTGGGGCTTTAGATCATGTTGCGGGTTTACTTTCTGCAGCAGCGGTTGCCGGATCGAGAGCTTCCTCGGCTTCGTCCACCTTGCCTGCCCTCACATGCTGCTCGCATATTTATGAGGCCAGTTCTAGCATCTACAACTGCAGTATTAGACGCTTGAGGAAGTGACAATGCGGGTCAGGAATGCCCATGCGATGCGCGCACCGCTCTGTCTGCTACGACGGTAACGCGAATACCTGTCGCCCTCCGCACGATCTGCAAAACCGGGTCATTCGTCCAGAGATGAGCCCAAGGAAGGATTTTCGGCCGAGCAACAAGAATATGTGTGATCTGATTCCGACGCGAAAAACTTAAGATCGTCTCTGCTACGTCATCTCCTTCAAGGATTCTGGTTTCGATGTTAAGATTCCGGGCAAATCTAAGATGACGCTCGATAGCCTCCTGCACGCCCCTTAAGGATTTAGATCCCTTTCGTTGAACTACCGACACAACAAAGCAGTCTGCGTCAAGATAGTCAGCCATCCGGCGTCCTCTTCTAATCAGCATCGCGCTCGCAGGATACTCAGTAACATAAACCAGAATTCGATCCAGATGCCGCTCGACAATATCCGAGGTATGCCTATCTCCTCGCGATTTGATTGCCTGAACGGTATCCTTAGATTCCAATTCGTGCGCAGTTTGACGCAATGCAAGCTCACGAAGAGCTGTCAATGTGGATTCCTTGAAGAAATTATCGAGTGCGCGTTGTGCCTTGTCTAAGGGGTAGATGACTCCCCGCCTAAAACGGTTCAGCAACGCGCCCTCAGTTGCGTCGACCATAATGACCTCTGCAGCGCTCTTGATGAACCAGTCCGGCACAGTCTCGCGCATCCGTATTCCGGTGATGCGGAAAACATCATCGTTGAGACTCTCGAGATGTTGAATGTTCATATTGGTCATCACATCTATCCCTTCGTTGAGAATGACCTGAACATCTTCCCATCGCTTTGCTCGCGGTGAACTCGGAACATTAGTGTGCGCAAGCTCGTCGACAACACAAATGGCCGGGCGTCTTTTCAATATGCGATCGGTGTCCATTTCCTGAAAAACAGCTCCACGATAAACGCAGGTTCGAGTAGGTATCATCTCAAGCCCTACGGTCTTCGCAATCGTATCCTTACGCCCATGTGACTCAAAATATCCAATCGCCACATCTTTGCCTTGACGACGGAGCTGCTGCGCATCCTCCAACATGCGAAAGGTCTTTCCTACGCCTGCGGCATAGCCCAAATACAGATGGAGAGAACCACACCTCGTTTTTGAGGGGTCCTCGTCGCCTCCATCAACTCTCGGGGAATACAACGACATCGATCCCCTCCGCAGCCCGGATAAGGCGGGCGGGCACGTCACCCCGAAGGCGGGTCCACGCACCCGGAATTACAGAACCACGACCGACAAATATCTGAGTAATGCCTTTCTGGCGAGCATACCTGAGAATGCCTTCGACAGGATCGCATCCACTCAGCAAATGGATTTCCGCGCCCAGCTCATTCGCGAACTTCAAATTTTCTGCAAGGACGTCTTTACCGTCTTTCGATGCGTTTCCCGGATCGAGATAAGCTACATGAAATTCTCCTTGAAAGCGGTCAGCGTTACGGCGCCCGCTCTCCAACATCCTCCTGGCTATCGAGCCAGTCGTGATATAGACTAGGATGCGTTCCTGAACACCCCAGGTGGGATCAATACCTTGTGCTCGTAGATAAGCTTCAAGCTGACGGTCAACAATCGAGGCAGCCACAAGCAGCGCAAGTTCCCTGAGTCGAGAGAGCTTGTGCTTTTCCGCCAGCCGCTTTGCAGGATCCACAATTTCATCGAATGCACTTTCTTCAGAGGGCGCATCCACGACTGTGATCTCATCTACACTGTTCTCCAAGAAGGACTGAGGGATGATGAAGTCTGCACGCCTTCCTGTGATGCGTTCGATCTCTTGCTGGAGTATCTCCAGATACTGAATATTGACAGTGGCCAACACAGAAATGCCCGCATCGAGAAGGCGCTCCACGTCTTGCCAGCGATGAGCATGCAGGGCACCTGGAGGATTGTCGTATGCCAAACCGTCAATCACTGCTGCTCCCGGCCGACGCTGAATCACCGCTTCTAGGTTGATGACCTCCGTATGGTCCATTTGGACCGTCGGGATCGCTTCGAGATGTTTGAGGATGGCTTGAACTACGGGGGGATAATTAGGCTGCAATGCAACTATAACGACGTCTTGTCCTCGCTCGCTCCGACGACGCGCCTCGTCTAGCATTTGAAAAGACTTGCCGACTCCACTCGCGTATCCCAGGAACAACTTCAATTTGCCGCGTTGGCGCCTGCGTTCTTCCAGCTCTATTTCTGAAAGCAACTCGTCAGGATTGCGACGATGATAGGCTTCGGGCATTTGATTCTATTGCATCCACGCCTTTCGAAGAATGTTATGCAGGGCCCGTGCACCACGGGCGTCCGGTAAGCTTCACCTTCGACATCTCTACAAGATGAATGCTTGCTCCGACCATGGGCAGTCTCGCGCAGCCGCAGGCCATAGCCCATACTGCATAGATGTTTTGGAGGAACCCGGACTGCGAAGAGTGCTGGATGCTGTCCTGAGAGCATCGGGAGTATGCTGATCGTTGATGTCGTAAAGAAGCACATCGAACTAATGTTTGCCTACCATGTCCGCCCTCTGTTTTAACACACTCAGGATAAGGCGAGCACATGTTGACAACCCTCTTACGATTGCTACACATCGTCCGTGATCTCCGAAAACAGCGCCCTACATCTCACTCGAAGGTGGGTCACCGAGTACCCGCCTAGGCCACTACTCATAAGATCGTTTTGGCGGAGTACCATTTTACTTCCGAAACGGATATTTCTTATTCAGCGCCAGGTTCAGGAGCAATACATTAACCCTAGGCTCCCCAATGAATCCGAGAGACGGCTTGGTCGTCGCTTGAGCAATCAACGTTCGCACTTGATCCAGGCGGATATGGCGAACCTTCGCCACCCGTCCCGCTTGTAGATATGCATTCGCCGGGCTGATGTCCGGATCCAACCCTGACGCAGATCCAGTGACTGCGTCTGCTGGGATCTGGATTTTGGGAGTGAATATCAGCGGCTTCTTTCGGTCATTGAACGCTTCGATCAGCTTTACATCATCGAGCTTACCCTTTGCGTTTTCGAACTGGCTCAGCGGCACTGAAGATGTATAAGGTATATTGTTTTCCACGCAATAATGGACAATGCGGTCTTCAATCCCATCGAAACTAACAGTCTTTTTCCCTGCGCTATCGGTAGTGACAGCCCCATACAACAATTTCGCACTGGTCGGACCAAGATTAGATCCGCCGCTTTGCGTCGCGTCGTAACCGCTCCCGGCAGACGATGGCCGCGGATGGAAATACTGGGGCTCAGTAAAGGATTGACCGATAAGACTTGATCCCACCACTTTTCCGTCCACAACGACAAGGCTGCCATTGGCCTGTTTGGGAAATATCGCCTGCGACAACAATGTCATCACTGCAGGGTATCCCAGCCCGAGCACGATAGTAAGTACCAGCATCAACCGCAAGCCTGGTAGAAGTTCCTTCCTCATGGTTCACTCCTTTTATGCGAGGTGAAAGACAGCTAATAGTCTGTCGATCATCCATATTCCTGGAAATGGCGCAATGATCCCGCCCAGGCCGTAGATCAGCAGATTTCGAGTGAGCATCCGGCCAGCAGTGACCGGCTTGTAGTTCACTCCGCGCAAGGCCAGTGGAATTAGCACAATAATAATCAGCGCATTGAAAATGACAGCCGAAAGAACGGCACTTTCAGGTGAATGCAATCCCATGATGTTGAGTCGATTCAAAGCTGGATAGATCGGAGCGAACATTGCGGGAATAATTGCGAAGTATTTGGCAATGTCGTTCGCGATTGAGAATGTCGTCAGGGAACCACGAGTCATTAGCAGTTGCTTACCTATGGCGACAATCTCGATCAGTTTTGTCGGGTTGCTGTCAAGATCGACCATATTTCCTGCTTCTTTTGCCGCCATCGTACCCGTGTTCATGGCCACACCTACATCAGCCTGGGCCAATGCCGGGGCATCGTTCGTTCCGTCGCCGGTCATCGCCACCAAGCGGCCTTCGGCCTGTTCTTTTTTGATATATTCGAGCTTGTCTTTTGGCGTAGCCTGGGCCAGAAAATCGTCGACACCTGCTTCATGAGCAATAGCAGCGGCCGTCAAGGGATTATCGCCAGTGATCATGACCGACCGAATGCCCATTGCTCGTAGCGACGTGAGCCGCTCTTTCATCCCGCCTTTCACAATGTCCTTCAGGTGAATAATGCCAAGGATCTTTTTGCCATCTGCTACCGCTAAGGGCGTACCGCCATTTCGAGATATTCCGTCAGAAATGCGAGTCAGAGACTCGGGCACACCACCACCGAGCTCCGCGACGAACTGGGCAATTGCCTCTGTTGCTCCCTTGCGCAAGTTGCGGCCATCGATATCCACACCGCTCATCCTTGTATAGGCCGAAAAGGGAATGAAGTCTGCTTCGTGCTCACTCACTTCACGGCCCCGCAAGTTGTACTTCTCCTTTGCTAGAACGACCACGGACCGCCCTTCAGGCGTCTCGTCTGCAAGGCTGGACAATTGAGCGGCATCCGCTAGTTCCGCCGCACTTACCCCCTCGACGGGAATGAATTCAACTGCTTGCCGGTTACCAAAAGTGATCGTTCCAGTCTTATCGAGAAGCAGAGTATTGATATCGCCGGCCGCTTCAACAGCCTTTCCACTCATAGCGAGAACGTTGTGTTGCATCACACGGTCCATACCCGCGATCCCAATCGCCGAGAGTAGTCCCCCGATTGTCGTCGGAATCAGGCAAACAAGCAATGATATGAGCACAGCAACACTAGGCATCGAACCGCCTCCAACTGCTGAGATCGAATACTTAGCATATGGGGGCAATGTCGCCACGGCTAAAAGGAAGATGAGCGTCAAACCCGCAATAAGAATATTGAGCGCAATCTCATTCGGAGTTTTCTGCCTGACGGCACCTTCAACCAAAGCGATCATACGATCGAGGAATGTCTCACCCGGGTTTGATGTTATTCGAATGGTGATCCGGTCCGATAGGACCTTAGTACCACCCGTTACGGCACTCCTGTCCCCGCCCGCTTCGCGGATGACAGGTGCGCTTTCGCCCGTAATTACTGACTCATCGACAGTCGCTATTCCTTCGATAACCTCGCCATCACCTGGAATGAGCATGCCGGCTTCGCAGAACACGACATCGCCAGTTCTAAGCGCCGATGCCGACACCACTTCGACCCTCTTATCGGGAAGAACCTTGTGCGCTGTCGCGTCCGACTTGGTCTTCCGAAGAGTATCGGCCTGAGCCTTACCTCGTGCTTCTGCCATCGCTTCCGCGAAATTCGCAAACAGGACCGTAAACCACAGCCAGAGGGATATCTGAATATCGAAGAAGATGTCCGGCCCCTTCGTGAATGCGTCCTTGATGACAAACGCGGTGGTTAAAGCTGCCCCTACCTCAACTACAAAAATGACTGGGTTCTTAACCACGTGCCAGGGGTTGAGTTTAAGAAAGGACTCCTTTGTCGCCCTCTTAAGGATCTCAGGATCAAAGAGTGGCCGAGCCCGAACGCCCTTGGAGATCAGCGCTGACGACTCGTGTTCGGGAATCTCAGTCTTGTGTTCCGAAGGTCTGATTGGCGCATTAAACGGTGCATTAATCATACATAGGCTCCTTGGTCCCAATTCGCGATCAGAACACTTTACCGCTCAGCATTTGAAAATGTTCGACGATGGGGCCGAGAGATAAAGCTGGAAAATAAGTGAGTGCGCCTATAAGCACGACGGTCCCGATCAAAAGAATCACGAAGAGGGTCCCATCAGTCGGCAACGTACCACTCGTTACGGGAACCATCTTCTTCTTTGCTAGGCTCCCGGCAATCGCAAGCGCTGGAATGATGAAGAGAAATCTGCCCACGAACATGTCAATAGCTAATGTCAGGTTGTACCAAGGCGTATTAGCATTGAGCCCCGCAAAAGCACTTCCATTGTTCGCGGCCCCGCTGGAGTATGCGTACAGAATCTCCGAAAACCCATGGGGTCCATTGTTATTCGTGTTTGCAGTCGTCGGCCCTGGCGGATTCCAGTATCCGCCGCTTTTGAATTGAGAAACCGAGCTTAAGGCAGTAAATAAAAGAATGCATAGAGACGTGGCCAAAATCGCGATGATCGCCATTTTCACTTCTTTCTGTTCAATCTTCTTGCCAACATATTCCGGGGTTCGACCAACCATGAGTCCGCCAATGAACACCGCGATGATCGCGTAAAGCAACATGCCGTAGAGGCCGGCTCCAACTCCTCCAAAAATCACTTCGTCAGTCTGCATGTTAAAGAGCGGAACGAGACCTCCAAGCGGCGTATAGCTATCGTGCATGCTGTTGACGGCCCCACAGCTTGCATCAGTCGTAACTGTTGCAAATAGCGTTGATTGCACAATGCCAAATCGAACTTCTTTGCCTTCCATATTCCCCCCAGGCTGCGTGCCTGTATAGGAGGAAGCAACCCCCATGTGCTCGATAATCGGATTCCCGCGCTGTTCGGCCCAATAACAGACGAACACACCTACAAAGAAAAGTACCGACATCGCCGTAAAGACCGCCCACCCTTGTTTGGTATTCTTCACTGCTTTGCCGAACATATAAGTGAGACTCGCTCCGAGCAAGAAGATCAGGACCATCTGCAGAACGTTGGAGAGTGGCGTCGGGTTTTCATAGGGATGGGCTGAATTCGCGTTAAAAAATCCGCCGCCGTTCGTTCCCAGCATCTTGATCGAAAGCTGTGAGGCGAGCGGGCCCTGTTCAATCACCTGCCGAGCACCCTCCAGCGTATGAGCTGTTACCGGTCCGTTAAAGTTCTGAATGCTACCTTGCCAGACGAAAAAGAGCGTCGACAGCACACATATTGGCAGAAGTATATAGAGAATGCAGCGTGTAACATCAGCCCAGAAATTGCCAATCGTCTTCACAGTGTGACGGGCAAATCCACGAATCAGCGCAACCGCCACCGCGATGCCAACTGCCGCCGAAACAAAATTCTGTACGGCCAGCGCAGTCATCTGTGTCAGATAGCTCATTGTTGTGTCAGGCGAATAGGACTGCCAGTTGGTATTCGTCAGGAAGCTGATCGCTGTGTTGAATGCCAGATCTGGTGTCATCGCCGTCGCAAACGACGGGGCGTGGGGCGTTGAAAAGTGCAACGGGTTCAAGGGCAAATAGCCCTGCAGCCGCTGTATGAGATACACGAAGAGGAAGCTAAAGATACTGATTGAGATCAGCGATCCTGAATATCGAAGCCAACTCTGTTCCTCATCGGGATGAATCCCGCTGATCCTGTAGATCAGGCGTTCGAGCGGCCCCAGAACCCGATGCATGAACGTGCGCTCCCCCTCGAAGACGCGGTACATGTATGTCCCAACTGGTTTCGTGAGCCCAACGATGATCCCAAAGAAAACAAGTATCTGTAAAATTCCGACAAATGTCATAGCGTGACCTCAGAATTTCTCCGGTCGCAGCAGAGCATAGACCAGATAAACAAATAACAATACCGTGAGTACTGCTGCTATTGCGTATTCCATGCAATCCTCCTACAGCCGCTCTGTAGCTTTTGTGAACGCCCAGAGCAAGACAAAGAATGCGATCGCCATTGCGATATAGAAAAGGTCCAACATAGATCACCTCGTGACGGGCGGATGCTTCAAGATTGATTCCGCATGACGGATGCGCAGTGACACTGTATCGATGATGAGGAAAGATGCCGCCATAAGGCTTACCTCGATCGAGAAGAGCTGTGCGCCGGATGACAGCTGACGATTAACCAGTTTTGACTTGATGGACCGCAATAACTTCTCGACGGCTTGGGACGGTAGCTGCGGCTCTGGCTCTAAGGTGATGGGCGGATCACCGAACAGAAAGATAGAGACCTGCGTTCTAAAACTGCGACCCAATAGCGTAAAGGTGCGTAACGACGCCAATACCTCCTCACTATTAGCAAGAGTCGTAATAGATGCAATGGCAGAGGAATTCGGTCTATCCTGAAACCCGAGATTCGATTTCAACTGGTGCGGTGCCGTTTCCAGACGTGTT
>JAJZAL010000023.1 GCA_021799405.1 Acidobacteriota bacterium | reverse complement strand
CCTCCGCGCCGGGCAGCGCGAGCGAGGCGCGGTCCCAGCCTTCGTGCGCCCATGCTCCCGCGAATACGACGGCCACGCTTGCCTTCTGCGCTGCCGCGACGGCCTGGGCGATTCCCGGTGGATCGACTCCCTGCGGCAACTGCCAGAAGACGCGGGCAACGCCGCGGCCGATAGAGATGTACTCGGCGCGCAGTTCGTAGGTATGGTTTGCATCCAGATGCACGGTCGCAGTGCCGGGCGTGAACGCGGAGTCCTTCTGCGATTGATCGATCATCAGCTTTCCGTCGAGGTAGAGCCGCATCTTGCCCCACATCTCGGTGCCGAGCGTGTAGTCGCCGGTGGCGGGCGGGGTAAGTTCCGCGGTCCACCGCAGCGAGAAGTGGCTGGTGAGGCCGGGAATCGGGCCACCGAACTCCGAGAGCGTCTCCGGAATGCGCACCACGCGCGTGATCATCGGCTTGCCGGAAAGATCGGTGTTGTCAAAGTATTCCGCCAGCACCCCGTGCTGATCGGCGGCCGCGTGTGGAGGCGCAAGCACTGAGTTGTCGATGGTCTCGCGCGGATCGATGAAGCCGGGCCCGCCCACCGGCGCAAACTGGATTCGACCGAAGCCAAACCGTGTGCGCATTGCCTGAAGCGGAGTGATCTTGTGCAGCGCCAGGACGTACGCAGCGCCGCCGCCCTCCATCAGCGAGTCGGCATCCGGGCCGATGACCGCGATCGAGCCGGTTCCGGTGGGGTCCAGCGGGAGGATGTTCTTTTCGTTGCGCAGCAGGACGATGCTGTGCTCTTCGAGCTTCTCGGCGATGGCGCCGTCGGCCTGCTCGGGAATGGGCGACATGGTGGCCGGCTCATCGAAGAGGCCGAGGCGGATCATGGTCGCGTAACGATGCACAAGGAACGCATCAATGGTGGAGACCGGAATCTGGCCGCTTTGCACCTGTGCCTGAAATGCGGCGTTGTAGGTTCTGCCCGTAGGCATCTCCAGGTCAAGGCCGGCCGCGGCGTCAGCAGGCCCGTCGTGGGCCGCGCCAAAGTCGGAGACGACAAAGCCGTCAAAGTGCCAGTCGTTGCGCAACACATCGGTCAGCAGAAACTTGTTTTGGCAGGCGTATTCGCCGTTGACCTTGTTGTAGGAGCACATCACTGATCCGGCGTGAGCCGAAAGGATCGCTTCTTCAAATGCCGGAAAATAAATCTCGCGCATGGTGCGCTCATCGGCAACGGCGCTCACCGTTTGACGGTCCACTTCCTGGTTATTGAGCGCGAAGTGCTTGATGTTGGCGATCACATGCTGGCTCTGAATACCGTCAACATTGGCCACGGCCAGCTCGCCCGTCAGGAACGGGTCCTCGCCGTAAGCCTCAAAAGTGCGGCCGGCAAAGGGGATGCGGGCGATGTTGATGGTAGGGCCCTCGATCATCTTGCGCCCGATGTCCAGAAACTCGTCGGCAACCACCACGCCGTAGTCACGCGCATCGGCACGATCCCACGATGCGGCCACTGCAATGGGAGCAGGAAAGGCCGTGGCATGCGGCTGCACGCGGCCGGCCGGCCCAATACCCGCCGGGCCGTTGGCCATGGGCAGCGGAGGAACACCGAGACGCGGAACGCCGTCAACCCAGCGAAAGTGCTCGCCCGATGAGCTGCCGTGAATCTGCGAGATCTTTTCGTCGAGCGTCATCTGCTTGACGATGGACTCGGCGCGCTGTTCCGGAGTGAGAGTCTGCGCCGGGGCCGGACTTGGCGCCGCAGGCTGGTTCTGCGCGGGAACCGCGTTTTGCGCTGGGCAAAACGCCCCGCCAACAAGGAAAAGAAGAGAAAGTGAGAGGGCCTGCCTCAAACCGGCTTTCACGACGTTTTGCAAGTTTCCACTCCTCATGATCACGTGCAGCCTCCTGCATCCGGTCTCAGAATCGTTGCCTCGGCTCAAGCATTCCCTTCAGGCCATTCGCACGCTCCTCCGCGCTTGCTCCCGGCTGCGGGTGACAGCCGGAACGCGTTTCGCGATCGCTGCGGGGCAATGGACCGGCAAAACGCCTTTATATCATCGTGACCGCGAGTGATGGGAGATGAACGGGTCTTACGAACCCACGGCTGCGGGAAGGATCTCTTCGACATCGACCCATTGGGTGGGGTAATTGCCGGTGTAGCAGGCCGTGCAGTAGCTGGTATTTTCGCTGCTCCCACAAGCTTTGAGCAGGCCGTCGAGAGAGAGATAGGCGAGCGAATCCGCTTCAATGTAGCGGCAGATTTCATTGATGGACTGGTTGGCGGCGATCAGGTCGCGCTTGCTCGGGGTATCGACGCCATAGAAGCAGGGCGAAATGGTAGGCGGGCAACTGATGCGGATATGGACTTCAGTGGCTCCGGCGCCGCGGACCATGCGGACAATCTTGCGGCTGGTGGTGCCACGAATGATGGAGTCGTCAATGAGCACGACGCGCTTGCCGGCCAGCAGATTGTGCACGGGATTGAGCTTGAGACGCACGCCGAAGTCGCGGACGCGCTGCTCGGGCTCGAT
The DNA here is from genome assembly GCA_021799405.1 of Acidobacteriota bacterium. The sequence goes on along the minus strand of JAJZAL010000023.1, from coordinate 32,334 downwards.
GAAGGTACGGCCCACGTAGTGGTTGCGAATAAGGCCGAAGCGAAAAGGCAAACCGGCCTCTTCGGCATAGCCAAGCGCCGCGGTCACGCCGGAGTCCGGAACGGGAACGACCACATCGGCGGGCACGCCGGATTCGCGGGCCAACTGGCGGCCCATCTGGTCGCGGCTCTCCTGCACCCAGCGGCCGAAGATCCGCGAATCAGGGCGGGCAAAATAAACATGCTCGAAGATGCAACTGGACTGCGGGACGCCGCTCGCAAACTGCCGGCTGGTGACGCCATCCTCGGTGACCATGACCAGCTCGCCGGGCTGCACGTCGCGAATATATTCGGCGCGAAGCAGATCGAAGGCACAGCTTTCACTGGCGAAGACGATGGTGTCAGGAGCGCCGGGATTGCGCATGCAGCCCATGGAGAGCGGGCGGAAGCCGCGCGGGTCGCGAGCTGCAAAGATGCGGTCACGGGTCATCATGACGATCGAGAACGCCCCCTCAACCTGCGCGAGCGAGCCGGCAATGGCATCCACGAGCGTTCCGGCGCTGGAGTGGGCGATGAGCTGGACGATGATCTCGGAGTCGGAGGTCGTCTGGAAATAGGCTCCGTCGCGCTCCAGCCGGGAACGCAGGTTACTGAGGTTCACCAGGTTGCCGTTATGCGCAATGGCAATGAGGCCCTTGGTGGAGTCCACGCGGATGGGCTGGGCATTGAGCAGGGCAGAGTCGCCGGTGGTCGAGTAGCGCGTATGCCCGATGGCCATGGAGCCGGGGAGCTTGGCGAGGACGTCATCGGTGAAGATTTCCGACACCAGGCCCATGCCCTTGATGTTAGCCAGATGCTGGCCGTCGGCGGTGGCTATGCCGGCCGATTCCTGCCCGCGATGCTGCAAGGCGTAGAGCGAGAGATATGCCTGGCGGGCGGCATCGGGATGGCCATGAATGGCGACGACGCCGCACTCTTCATGCAGCTTGGGGTCGTCGTCAGCGCGAATGGTAGATTCCCGGGTCCGAAAATCCGGACCTGGGGCACCCTGCGAACTGTTCTTCGACTTGAGCGCTTGCGTTGCGTCGAATATGCCTTCGATGCCCTGGTAGAGGCGCTGCGTCATGCGGGAACCTCGTTGTGGAGGGTGGCTTCAAGTGCGTCAGCCCAGGGCTTGCGAAGGGCCTCAAGGGGAGCGGAGATCACCGGCTCGCGGTAGACGCTGATTTCCAGCCTGTCGCCGCCAGTGGTCCCTATGCGGGCGGCATAGAAGCTGTACTTGTCGGCCAGCTTTTCAATGTTGGCCGCCTGGCTTGGATCGGCGGAGACGAGCATGGTGGTGGCCGGTTCGGCAAAGAGCCCGAAGAGGGGATGGAGCATCAGCGACTGATCCTGCTCCACCGTGGCGCCGATCCCCAGCGGGAACGCAGCTTGCGCAAGGGCCACGGCGATGCCGCCGTCGGAGATGTCGCGCGCGGAGTTGAGAAGCTGGCGGTCGGCGAGCACTTCCAGCAGCGTGTGCAGGTCGGATTCGGCGTCGAGGTCGAGCGGCGGAGGCTGACCCCACACTCCGCCCAGAACCACCTTCGCGTATTCCGAGGAGCCGAAAGTCACCAGTTCGGCAGTGGCCTCTGCTTCGGTCACATCTTCAGGGACGACGACAGCTTGCTCGCCGAGGACACCGGGCGCCAGGCTGGATTGCCCTGTTGCCTGCTCGTGGCTGAGTGCAACCTTCAGGTTTGGATCGGGCGCCTCGCCGGCAGGGATGGGCCACAGAAGCAGAATGGCGTCGCCCGCGCGTTGAAAATGCGCCGGGACCGCCTTCGTCACGTCATCGAGTATCCCGACGATGCCGAGAACGGGCGTGGGATAGATACCTTCGCCACGGGTCTCGTTATAGAGAGACACGTTGCCGCCGGTAATCGGCGTGCCGAGCGCCGTACAGGCTTCGGCCAGGCCGTCAATGGCCGCTGAAAACTGGGCCATGATCTCGGGCTTTTCGGGATTGCCGAAGTTGAGGCAGTTGGTGGCGGCCACCGGGGTGGCGCCGCTCGCCGCGACCTTGCGGGCTGCTTCGGCAACGGCATGCATCGCGCCCAGCTTGGGATTGAGATAGCACCAGCGGCCGTTGCCGTCGAGAGCCATTGTCAGGCCACGCTCGTGGCCGGGTTGACCGGTTCCCTTGATCCGCATGACGCCTGCCTCGCCGCCCGGTCCGATCACGGTATTCGTCTGAACCATGGAGTCGTATTGCTCATGGACCCAGCGCTTGCAGCAGACGTTGGCGCTGGCCAGCAGCTTCTTCAGGTCCGCGGTAAAGTCGCGGTCTTCAGCCAGTTGCGCCTGAACCTCGTCCGGCGGTACCGAGGGCAGCGGAGTCTGCCAGACCCCGACCGGCCGGTGGTAGAGCGGAGCGTCGTCGGTGAGCGACTGATTGGGGATGTCGGCCATCAGCTCGCCGTGATGTCGAATGCGCAGCCGTGGTTCGGGCCGCACCGTACCCACAATGACTGCGTCAAGGCCCCATTTTTTGAAAACGCGCAGCACCTCGTCCTCACGGCCCTTTTCGGCTACCAGCAGCATGCGCTCCTGGCTCTCCGAAAGCATGATTTCGTAGGCGCTCATGCCGGTTTCACGTTGCGGAACCAGGTCAAGCTCGACGTCGAGGCCTACGCCGCCGCGGGCGCCCATCTCGCAGGTGGAACAGGTCAGTCCGGCAGCGCCCATGTCCTGAATTCCGACAATGGCGCCGGTCTTCATGGCCTCAAGGCAGGCTTCCAGCAACAGCTTTTCCATGAACGGGTCGCCCACCTGGACATTGGGCCGCTTCTGCTCCGATCCTTCCTTGAACTCCTCCGAGGCCATGGTCGCCCCGTGGATGCCGTCGCGGCCGGTCTTGGCGCCAACATATATGACCGGATTGCCCGTGCCGCTTGCCTTGCCGTAAAAGATCTCGTCCTTGCGTACCAGGCCGAGGGCAAATGCGTTTACCAGCGGGTTGCCGCTGTAGCAGGGCTCGAACTTGGTTTCTCCGCCTAAGTTAGGGACTCCAAAGCAGTTGCCGTATCCTGCAATGCCGCTGACCACGCCTTCAACGATGGTGTGATTCTTGTGAATCAGCTCCCGTTCCGCCGGATCGGCGGCCTCGATCGGTCCGAAGCGCAGGGAGTCCATGACCGCCAGCGGCCGGGCGCCCATCGTGAAGATATCGCGCAGAATTCCGCCCACCCCGGTCGCAGCGCCCTGGTACGGCTCGATATAGCTGGGGTGGTTGTGGCTCTCAATCTTGAAGGCGCAGGCCCAGTCGTCGCCCACGTCTATGATGCCGGCGTTCTCGCCCGGCCCCTGAACCACGCGGTCGCTTTTGGTGGGCAGGCGCTTCAGGTGCACGCGGCTGGACTTGTAGGAGCAGTGCTCACTCCACATGACGGAGTAGATGCCGAGTTCGGTCAGCGAGGGAACGCGGCCCAGGGCCGCCAGAATGCGGTCGTATTCCTCCGCGGTGATGCTGTGCTGGGCCAGCAACTCCGGAGTTACGGCCACCGGCTGTGGGACGGCTGCAGAGGAGGTTGTGCTCATAACGGCTAATTCCATTGTCGCATGGGACTCATCCTTTCCGTTCCACGAAACGGGTGTGGAAAGAAGGGATCAAATGAGGGGCGGGGAACAAGACTCAGCCGGAAGTGAGTCCCCGCTTGCATTGGCCGCGCACGGCATTGCGGACTATGATTCTGAACCAAGAGCGACGAATGCACGGGAAAGGGCTGTCATGATCCAACTGAAACGCGTCTACGATGTGCCCGGACCCCAGGATGGCCACCGGTTTCTTGTCGAACGGCTGTGGCCGAGGGGCATCAAAAAGACTTCGCTCTCGATGGAGGCGTGGCTGAAGGATGCCGCGCCGAGCGCGGAGTTGCGGCAGTGGTTTCACCACGATTCGGTGCGATGGGAGGAGTTCCGTGCACGCTACTTTGCCGAGCTAAAAGAGCGGCATGATGTATTGGCGCCGATTTTGAATGCTGCGTGCAAGGGTACGGTGACGCTTCTTTACAGCTCGCACGACGCGGAGCACAACAACGCGGTTGCTCTGAGGGAATATCTGGAGCGCCAATTGCGCGCCGGGCGCAAGGGGTAGTCAAAGTTTGAAAAATGAAATAGCGGCGGGCCCGCGTTATCATCATGCGGAATGCGGACCCGCTACTTTATGGCGGGCGACGCTATCGGCCAAACAGCTTCAGGTCGATGCCATCGCCCATGGCCTTATATCCCGCATCGTTCGGGTGCAGATGGTCGCCTGAGTCGTAGAGAGCATTAAAGCGGTTCGGGTTCGCCGGATCACGCGTAATCTTGTCGAAGTCGATGACTGCGTCAAATATCCCGCTGGTGCGAATCCAGTTGTTCACGTCTTCGCGTACCTGCTCGCCTCTGGCCGAGTAATATCCAGCGCCGCCGTATGGGGTGAGCGTCGCGCCATAAGCCTTCATGCCATGTTCGTGTGCCGCATCGGCAATCTGCTTCAGGCCCTGCTCCAACTGCTGTGCGGTCACCTCGTCTTCGGGCCCGGGACGGCGAGCCAGCCGGCCGATGTCATTGATGCTTTCGAGGACAATCACGTAGCGGGCGCCATCCTGCGCGAGCACATCGCGGTCAAGGCGCGCCACCGCGCTGGGGCCGGTTCCATCGTTCAGGACGCGATTGCCGCCGATACCCTCATTCAGCACGCCGATATGAGCGAGGCTGTGATCCTGCTGCAGGCGCGCTGCCAGAACATCGGGCCAGCGGTCGTTGCCGTTCAGGGTCGAGTGCGCGCCATCAGTGATGGAATCGCCGAGAGTCACGACGGCACGCGAGCCTTGCCCAGCGGAGACGTCAATGCCGTCGAGGAAATACCACGACCGCAGCGTCCGGGCCTGCGAGAGCGTGCCGGCGCCAGTCTGATCGCCATCGACGACGAAGTTATCCTGGTCGGCAAAGGGATGGTAGGTTTCCGCGCGCATGACCTGCGAAGGCAGATAGAAGCTGACAACTACGTCGGACAAGGGCGCGACGTCCATCGCTACCGGGTCGGAGTAGACCACAGCGCCGGGAGGAATGCGCACACTGTCTGCGCCGCCGAATGTGAGCGTGTGGTCTGTGCCATCCTTGATGGCCGAGCCACCCGCGCTCAGAGCCACATGCGCACCGCCGATTGTAAGTTGGTCGAGACCAAACTCATTCGTGAAGCGGACACGGATTTGCTGCCCGCCCGCCGAGATATGAGCGATCTCGCGCAGTGTCGTGGCGCTAAAGGGATGCATGCTGGAACTGCCTTCCGCCAGCATGGGCGAGTTTGCCCATGTCCCCACCCATTGTGGATGCGGCATGGGCTGCGCACTACATTGCCCGCTCACTGCGAAGAAGAGAACGGGAATTGAAACAAGTCCGATCCAACGCTTTATCATTGATCGAATCACCTCCATATTCAATCTGTTCCGGCGCATCCGAAGTCTATCATGATGGACGCATCACCTTGCTTCGGCACCTGTTCTTGCCGGGCGCAACTGGATTACCACTGGACAAATCCGTGTCTCTTTCCCTTATGATGGGTTGTGGCGGCTCTGGATGGCGCGCTGCAATCCCATGCAGCGATGAAAGTCGCACGGCGCAATCGCACTTTGGAAGCGAGCCTCGTAAAGTGCTTCTCCGCACCGGAATTCCGGTGCAGACAACAACTTGCTTGTAACCAAGTCCAACCCTCAGTCAACGATGATTACGGTTAAAGACCTTACAAGAAGATACGCGCACACTGTCGCAGTGAATCAGGTTTCCTTCTCGGTCGCCAAAGGGCAGATTGTGGGCTTTCTTGGTCCGAATGGGGCCGGAAAAACCACGACGATGCGCATGCTGACCTGCTTCCTGCCGCCTTCATCAGGAACGGCTACGGTGGCTGGATTCGATGTGCTTGAGCAACCGCTGGAGGTGAAGAAGCGCATCGGCTATCTGCCGGAGACGCCACCCATTTATCCGGAGATGGCCACCGTCGAGTATCTGCGATTTGTTGGAAGTTTGAAGGGACTCTCCGGCACGGACCTCGACAAGCGCGTGGACTACGTGGTCGGGCGCTGCTCAGTGGCCGATGTAAAGAAGAAGCTGCTGGGCAAGCTCTCCAAGGGCTACCGGCAACGTGTAGGGCTGGCGCAGGCGATCATCCACAATCCGGATGTGCTGATCCTCGACGAGCCGACGGCGGGCCTCGATCCCAAACAGATCAACGAGACCCGCGATCTGATCAAGGACCTGGCTGGGGACCACACCATTATTCTGAGCACGCACATTCTGCCTGAAGTGGAGCAGACGTGCCAGCAGGTCATCATCATCAACAAAGGCCGAGTGGTCGCCACCGACTCGGTGGAAAATCTGCAGTCGCGCGGGCGCAATGCTGAAACGATGGTGCTGGAGGTGGCGTCGCGCAGCGGACCGCTGGAGGTGGCGCGCATTGAGCAGCGTCTGAAGCAGGTTGCCGGCGTGAGCCGCGTTTCGATCAAGAGCAAATACGACAGCCGGGCAGTATTCGAGACGGAGAGCCTCATGGGCGAACTCAAGCGCGGCGACCTGGCGCGCGTCATTGTCGAGTCAGGTTGGGATTTGAATGAGCTGCGCCCCGCGTCCATGAGCCTGGAAGAGATCTTTCTCCAGCTCACCGGGGGAGATCCGGCTGCGCAAACGGCAGAGGCGAAGCCGGGCGCAGCCGCTCCCGGGCAAGGCGAAAGCTCAGCCGCGGAGGAGCCGCACGCATGAGAAATACCTGGATCATTTGCCGTAAGGAATTGAGCAGTTATTTTGCTTCGCCGGTCGCTTATCTCTTATTGACGATGTTCGCGCTGATCTTCGGCTTCTTCTTCTGGAATTCGCTTGGCTATTTTGTGATTGCCAGCATGGAGATGCAGATGCGTGGCCAGGCCTTTCCCATGAGCGTCAATGAGCAGATTATCCGGCCGCTGCTCGCCAACACCAGTGTTGTTGGACTCTTCTTCATCCCCATGATTACGATGCGCCTCTTTGCCGAGGAGAAGCGCACGGGAACGATCGAGTTGCTGGCCACTTCTCCGGTGCGCGACATCGAGATCATCGTGGGGAAGTGGCTCTCGGCGCTGATCCTTTACGCCTGCCTGTTGCTGTTCACCGCGCTGAACTTCGCGTTTCTCTTCCGTTATGGCAATCCGGACTGGAAGCCGCTCGCCGTGGGCTATCTCGGTTTGTTGTTACAGGCGGGCGGACTGCTTGCGATCGGGACGTTTATTTCAACACTCACGCGCAATCAGATCATTGCGGGCGCGGCCACCTTTGGTGTTTGTCTGATGCTGTGGATCTTCTCCTGGGTCAGCGGTTATGACTCGGCGACCTGGGCCGCAGTTTTGTCCTATATGTCGGTGGTAACTCACTTCGATTCGTTCGGCAAGGGAGTGATTGAGTCAAAGGATGCCATCTTCTATCTCACGGTGATTTTTCTGGGGCTCTTTTTCACTGCGCGCTCCATGGAATCCATGCGCTGGAGGTCATAAGGCCGGATATGGCGAGTCAGTGGTTGAAGGCGAGGCAAACCAGATATGCAGCCTACGCCACCTTTTACATCCTGGTAGTGGCCGCCGCCGCGGTCGCGGCAAATGTGCTTGCCGATCGGTACGACAAATCCTGGGATACAACTTCGAATAAGCGCTACAGTCTCTCCGAACAGACGGCCAAGATCGTCAGGGAGCTGAAGCAGAACGCCACCATCACTTACTTCAATCAGACCACTCACTTTCGCGAAGGAAAGGATCTGCTGGGCGAGTACGCGAGTCTTTCGCCCAAAGTGCACATCCAGTATGTCGATCCGGACAAGAATCCGCAGTTGGCGCGCCAGGACGGCATTCAGCAGATGGGTACCGCGCTCGTCGAAATCGGCGATAAAAAAGAGATCGCGACCAGCATGACGGAAGTCGGTATTACCGGCGCCATTATTCGCGACATCAAGACCAGCACCCGCTCCGTATGCTTTGTGAGTGGCAGTGGCGAGCACCAGATTGATGACACCGGCCGCGACGGCCTCTCGCAACTGAAGAATCGGCTGACTCAGGAAAGCTACGATACGAAGACCGTCAACCTGATCGAGAAGGCTGAAGTGCCGGCCGATTGCACTGCGCTGGTGATCGCCGGTCCTACGCGTGACTATGACCAGCCAGAGGTCACCGCTATCCAGAAGTATGTGGAGAACGGCGGGCGCGCCATGTTCCTGATGGATCCGCCGCTGCACCTTGGAAGCTCAGACATCTCCTCCAACGACGCGCTTGCCGGCATTCTGGCGGGTTGGGGCGTGACGCTGGATAAAGATTTGATCCTCGACTTGAATCCCATTGGGCAACTTACCGGATTAGGGCCGCAAGTGGCTCTGGTGACCAGTTACGGATCGCAACCTATTGTGAGCGACATGAAGGGGCTTGCCACAGGCTTTCCCATCACACGCTCGATGCAGATCAAGGACACGGGCAAGACCAGTGTGCAGAAGCTGTTCGACTCGTCCAGCACCAGCCTGGCTACAAGCGAACTGAGTTCGCCTGAGATTAAAGTCAACGATCCGAAGAATAAGAAAGGCCCGCTGACGATTGCCGCGGCGGGCACTTACAGTACCGGCAAGCCTGACTCGCAGGGGCGTTTTGTGGTGGTGGGCGGCTCGACCTGGGCCTCCAACCGCTTCCTCAATTTCAATGGCAACAGTGACCTTGCATTGAATGCGATTAACTGGCTTGCCTCGGACGAAGATCTGATTTCGATTCGTCCCAAGCCGCCTGAAGACCAGCACATTACGATGACGCGCGCGCAGATGAATACGGTGCGTATGATCAGCCAGTTTGGGCTGCCTCTGCTGGTCGTGATCGTGGGCGCGGCGGTGTGGTGGCGGAGGCGATAGTGGAAGCGCCGCTTGCTCAACAGAGTTATGAATAGTGCAATGAGATTCCGTGGTCTGGCAATCGCATGCCTGGTCCTTCTCACTCTTTCTGTTGGCCTTTTTTGGTCGGGGCGTCACAAGCCTTCCAAGGCCGCCGCGACGGCAGCTAAAGGCCCCGTGATCCTTAAAGTGGATCCGGCGAACGTCACCGCAGTCACCATCCGGTCAAAGGATGAAGGGACACTGACGCTAAAGAAGCAGGATACGGAAAAGTGGCAAATCGATGCTCCGAAGAAGCTCCCCGCGGATCAGGATGTCGTCACCGGCCTGCTCTCGAATCTGTCGCCTTTGACCGCCGAGCGAGTGATTGAGAATCGTGCGACGAACCTGAAAAATTTTGGTCTCGACCAACCGGCGTTGGAACTGGATATTACGGCCAGGAATCGCGCCGAGCAGAAACTCCTGCTCGGTGACGATACGCCGACCGGCGACTCGGCGTATGCCATGCTGGCGGGCGATCCCCGGATTTTCACGGTCTTCCGATTCAACAAAACTGAACTCGACAAGGGTTTGAATGACCTGCGCGATAAGCGGCTTATCACGGTGGATCCAGAAAAGGTCAGCCGCATCGAACTGATTCGAAACGGCCAGGATATGGAGTTTGGGCGCAATGCCGACAATTGGCAGATTCTGAAGCCGGGGCCATATCGCGAAGATCTCTCAGCTGCGGATGGTCTGCTGTATGCCCTCACCGGTGCGCGGATGAATCTTACCGGAACCGGCAGCCAGGATGCCGACAGGGAGTTCTCAGAGGGAACGCCGGTGGCAATCGCCAAGATAACCGGCGAAGCGGGCACGCAGACACTTGAGCTGCGAAAGAATAAAGACAACTACTTTGCGAAGTCCAGTATTGTCGATGGATCGTACCTTGTAGATACCTCGCTGGCCGATGCGGTAAACAAGGACCTCTATTACTTCCGCAACAAGACAGTCTTTGACTTCAGCTATAACGAGCCAAACAAAGTTGATCTGCAGATTTCCGGCGCCAAGGCCGGCGCTGGATCGCAGTCCTGGTACCTGGTGCGCAGCGGCAACGATTGGTGGCTGGACGGAAAGAAGATGGATGCGGACAGTGTCGAGTCGCTGGTTTCGTCTCTCCGCGCTCTTACCGCTTCAAAATTCGTCACGGCTGGATTCACGACGCCGCAGATCATAGCCACAGTAACTTCCGGCAACGGGAAGCATGTCGAGAAGGTGATGATCGCCAAGTCCGGCGCGGATTATTTGGCGAAGCGCGAGGATGATCCCACGCTCTATGTGGTGGACGCAGGCGCCGTTGAAGGAATCCAAAGTGCGGCCAACAAGATCAAACCGGCAGCGGCTTCGCACAAATGATTCCGGGCGGAGGGTGCCTGGCCCGCACCGCTTGCCTGTGCATGGCCTGCATGACCTTCTTCGGAATCATGGCGAGGCGGCGCGAGCACTCTTTCTGCGTTTCAGGTACATTGAGCAGGATTTTTCAGGCAATCCGGCGATATAGTGATGCAAAAAGTGGGGTATAGTTGTCAGCACGGCTAAGGACACATCGCATGCTCCGGAAGGTGCGCCGAAGGCCGTGTTTCGATTGCCGGCAAGGAAGACGACCATGCTGAAAGTATTTTGCTCACCAGCCCGTTATACACAGGGCCCTCATGCCACCGAGCAACTTGGCGCGGAGATTTGCAACCTCGGGCTTGAGGGACCAGCGCTCATTGTCGCCGGACACAGCGCCATCCGCCTGCTCTCGGAGACGTGGGCGAAGACCTTCGCGGATGCAGGCATGCGTCATGCGGTCTTTGCGTTCGCCGGAGAATGCACGGCGGCGGAGATACGGCGCGGAGATCAGGCCGCGCGCGACGCTCACGCAAAGGTGGTGATCGGGGCCGGCGGCGGCAAGGTTCTAGACACAGCGCGCGCCATCGCATCGAATCTTTCGCTGCCCGTGGTCAACTGTCCGACACTCGCTTCAAGCGACGCGCCATGCAGCGCGCTTTCGGTCATTTATACGGATGCAGGCGCGGTGGAAGAATACCGCATTTACCGCCGCAATCCCGACCTGGTGCTGGTGGATACATCCGTCATTGCCAAAAGCCCCGTGCGTCCTCTGGTCTCCGGTATGGGCGACGCTCTGGCCACATGGTTCGAGGCCAAGGCCTGCGCCAGCAGCGGCGCAAGAAATATGCGTGGAGGAGCTTCCACGCGCAGCGCCCTCGCTTTGGCTGAGCTTTGCTATAAGACACTGCTGGCAGACGGCGCAGCGGCTATCGAAGCCGTGCAGCACGCGGAGCCTAACGACGCGCTTGAACGCCTGGTGGAAGCGAATACGCTGCTTTCGGGTCTCGGCTTTGAGTCCTCTGGACTTGCCGCGGCGCACGCCATCCACAACGGGCTCACCGTGGCGCCGGGCACGCATAGCTACATGCACGGCGAAAAAGTGGCGTTCGGTTTGCTTGCCCAGTTGATGCTCGAATCGCAACCAGAATCAATTGTGAAAGAAGTGCTGACCTTTGCGAATCGCGTCAGCCTCCCGACCACATTTGCCGACATCGGGATTGGCCACCCCGGCGCGGAACTTCTTGAGCTGATTGCCGAGCGGGCGACTGCCCCGGGTGACACCATCCACAACGAGCCCATGCAGGTAACGCCGAATATGGTTGTGGAAGCGCTGCGGGCGGCAGATTCCGCCGGGACTTCGTTCCGTCGCCTCGGCAACCTATAGCGCGTTGCTCATTTGGAACTTCGATACGCGCACCTCAATCATGACGGGTCAGGCTTCGTTCCCATAAAACCTGACGGGCATGCCCCTACTCGTGGATATACGCACTTGAGGCGGGAGCCGGCATAGTGGTCCATGCTGCTTCCCGCCTCGTGTGGTTTGCGCTTGCTGCCCTTCAGTCTAGAAGATGACCTTGGCTGCAAACTGGTAGATGCGCGGCGAGCCAACCGTGGACGTCATGTTGACGGTGCCGGTGCTGGCGCTGGTGCCGGTAATCTGCCCAAAGGTTCCTGATGCGACCGACGCGGTTGGGTTGGCGAGGTTGGTGTGGTTGAGAGCATTGAAAACCTCGGCCTGGAACTGGCCGTGAATGCGGCGCTCAGGGAGGATGTCCTTAAAGATGGACATATCGATGTCCGCATAGCCGGGCCCGCGCAGGGAGTTGCGGGGCACGTTGCCAAAGGTTCCGATCGCGTTCTTCTGGAATGCCGCGGGGTTAAACCACTCCTTGATCTTCGATGCTCCGGTGGGGCGTCTCAGACTGACGCCAGGAACGTAGTCGGCATAGTCATTGCCGACGCCGGAGAGCGAGTTATCGACGCCGCTGTTGATGGTGATGGGCAGGCCGCTTTGCAACGTGAGGATGCCGTTGGCCTGCCAGCCGTTGGCGAAGAAGCTGGCGGGACCAGTCACGTTGAAGTGGGGCATCATGTAGTTGACCGAAGACGTGAAGCGAAGCGCCTGGTCGAAGTCGGCAACTCCGCGGCCGCTATTGAGGTTGTAAGGATTCGGCGGGCCGGCGTTGCCTTCGGTGGCCGACGAGTTGTTATCTATGGTCTTCATCCACACAATGTTCGAGAGCAGGGTAAGGCCGTGACTCGATCGCTTGGTGACATTGACCTGGAAAGAATTGGTCATCTCGTACTCATAGGAGTCGGCGTATTCCACCGCCGCCAGGCCGGGATGCAGTCTGCGGGAGTTTTCGTTGCCTACGGTGTCGCCGGAGTTTGGTGTGTAGACGGCCGGGTTGAACTGCCGCGATCCCATCACGTGTTCAGCGTGGTCGCCTACATAGGCTAAGGCCAGCGCGAAGTTGTGACTCAGGTCCTGCTCGATGGTGAGGTTGTAGTCCTGCGTATATTCGACGCGGGAAGCGGGGCCCAGCACGCCGCCGGAAAGCGGCAGGATGAACTGGTACGACTTGAACTGGGAGGGCCCGATGTGGCCGCGCGGGAAAGGATCGCCGCCGGGGTATCCGGCATAGATGTTATCCCACTGCGGAGGGTTGGGAATATTGAGATAGAGGTCGACGGGCTGCATGGCGTCCGTGCGCTGGTAGAGCAAGCCCTCAGGGAAGCCATAGAAGATGCCATAGGCGCCGCGAACTACCGTCTTGCCGTTGCCCAACATGTTATAGGCAAAGCCTACACGCGGACCAAAGTCCTTGAAGTTGTTGTGGTAAATCGATGATGTGGTTCCCGGATCGCCGACAAACATGAGTCCCTTCGGTGCGTCGGGAGCAATGACCGACTGGAAGTTTGGGTTGGCGAGGTTGAACCCGACCAGGGTGTCGTTGAGATCGATGGGAGGCATCCACGGATCCCAGCGCAGGCCGAGGTTCAGCGTCAACCGGGGATGGATCTTCCAGTCATCCTGAAAGAAGAGTGCGGGACGGAGCTCGCGGAGATAGAACTTGCGTCCATTGTCCTGGAAGAAGCTGGATTCGTAGCCGGTGTACCAGTCGGCGATTGGGTTGCCGGATTTGGTGAATCCGGCGGGCAACGTGGTTCCTGGAGGCGCCTGTGTGCGCTGACCGTTGAAGGTGTTGTCGCCGGGAGTGAAGGAATAGTCGTCCGCGTCAATGCGCGTGCGTTCGAGGTCGCCTCCCATGGTGAAGGTGTGGGTATTCAGAACCTTCACGATCTGGACGGTGAAATCGAAAGTGGTGGAGTCCTGCGTGAGAGCGCCGCCGGAGAAGAGATTCACATAGCCGGCGATGTTATTGCGCACCCCAGGGAAGGGAACCAGGTTTTCATTCGGGCTGCCGAAGGGAACATTGTAGCCAAGGGACTGCAGCGTTTTCAGGCCCGGAGCAACGGGAATCTGCGTGCGCGCGCCGCGGAAGAAGCTGCCATAAGCGGCGCCCGTCAGCGTATTGCTGAAGACGTGCGCATCGCTGATGGTCAGGGACTGGTTGCGGAAAAGGTTTGCTGCGTAAAAGCCCAGGGGCGCATTGAAAGGCCGCTGGAAGTTGTCCTCGTTGTAGAAGTAGCGTCCGGTCAGATGGTCTTCGTTGGTTACTGCGTCGTCGAGCCGGATCAGATATTGCGTGTTGTCGATATTAGAGTTGGATGTGGAGTCGAAGGTGCCATAGGCATTGTTGGCTGCGGGCTTGGCAGCCTGCTCGACCGCGGTCAGAAACTGGTTATTCACGTTCCTGGAGAGCGTGTCCATTGCGGTGGGAATGATGTCGTTCACATGGCCGCTGCCGTCCGTATAAGGCTGGCCAGTTACCGGATTGTAGAGCGCAATGCCCAGGGGCACCAGGGCGGAAAAGTCGCCCGTTAATTCGGCCGCCGTGGGGACTTGAATTGAGATCGGGTTTGGCGAGGAGCGCTGCTGCAGGTCTTCCGCAGAGAAGAAGAAGAAAGCTCTCTTGCTTTTGAAGATGGGCCCGCCGACGGTGCCGCCGAACTGGTTCAGCTTATAAGGCGGGACGGTCGTCTGGAAGTAGTTGCGCGCGTCCAATACTGTGTTGCGGAAGTACTCCCAGGCCGAACCATGCAACTGGTCCGTGCCGGACCGCGTGGAGAGTTGTACCAGCGCGCCCGCGCCCGCATGGGTGGCGTCATAGTTGGAAGCCTGAATGGTGAACTCCTGCAGCGCATCGGGATTGGGCATCGTGGGCACAGAGTCGAAGAAGCGGTCAACGTAGACGGTGCCGTCGAGCGTGTAGGTGTTCTGAGTAGCCCTGAGGCCGTTGACGGAGAGACCGGTGTTGTCCTCCTGGCCAGCCTCGGTGCCGGCGGTGGTCAGCACCGTGCCGGCCGTGAGGGTCGTCAGTTGCAGTGGATTGCGGCCATTCAGGGGCAAGTCCCTTATCTGCTGCTGCGTCACCGATTGGGCGACCGTCGAAGTGGTAGTCTCAATCTGCTGGGTCGCAGAGGTCACCGTAACCTGTTGCGTTTGTGCGCCGACCGACATGGGAATCGTCAGATCGATGACCTGTCCGGTGAGCAGCGTAAGAGCAGGCCGATTTTGCGTGGCGAATCCAGAAGCGGTGATTCTCAACTCGTACGTGCCGATTGGAAGATTCGGAAAAACAAAGATACCGCTTTCGTTTGTGGCCACCGATCGTGTGATTCGTGTGCCCACGTTGGTTGCCGTAACCGATGCATTGGCGATGACCGCGCCGCTCGGGTCGGTTACCGTTCCACGAATGGTTCCAATAGATTGTGAGAAACCGTAGTGCGCAGCGCCCAGGAATAGCAGAGCTGCGAATCCGATATACAGTAGTTTGCGGAATTTCAGTTGCATTTTTTCCTCCAGGTCCTTGCAGGAACCTTGCATGTATTGGTTGCTGTGTGTATTCACGGTTTCTGTTTTGACTCCGGTTTTGCCGCCGCGCTGGTACGAGTTCCTCATCCACCATGCGCGGACCATTGAGTTCGCTCCAGAGCGGCGATGACATTCACAGCTTGCGCTGCCTCTGTTCGCCGCAGATCGTGAAAACCTATGCCTCAAACGATTTCCTTTCGTCCATGACTGGGGGAGATGGCCTGTACAGCGATTGCGTGTTGTTAATTCGAACAAAGGCATGTTGAGCCCTAAGTCAGTTCAGCCGGTGTTGTGATCTTGTGGGTCCAGTAGGATTGCAGCGCGAGCATCACGGGTATGCTGGCCGCCAGTCCATCCGCGAGGCTGGCATTTACCTTTTCGCCTTTGACAATGGCGTTGATGAAGTTGCCGGTGTGCGCCTGCTCCAAATTCTGGGCTGAAGGCGCGCGGACCGGCTCGCCGGAGTTTGGAGTAAAGACATAGCCTTGGCGAGTGATGTCGAGGGTCCCTTCCGTCCCTTCGAAGTACACCGAGGGACGCGAATTGCGCACTGAGAGCACAGTCGATTCAAAGTTGAGGTTCCAGTGCCTGTAACGCACGATTGCGCTCACTGTGTCGGGGTTCGTCAGATCGCCGTCGAGTACGAAGTCGCCGCCGAGGGACGCTCCGCTGACCGGGCGCGTATCGTTGAGCATCCACTGCGCCACATCAGCCCAGTGGGTGAGGATGTCGGCGAGCAAACCATTGCCGTAAGCGTGGTAGGAGCGCCAGGAACTATAGCGCGACATCTCAAAGGGCACTTTGGGCGCGGGGCCGAGGAAAAGATCCCAGTGCAATCCGGGCGGCTCGGGGACATTGGGAATGACGCGGCGCTGCCAGGGAAAGTTATGCCAGACGGCGCGCGCAAAGACCACGTTGCCCAGCTTCCCGGCGTCAAAGTATTCCTTCTTTGCCTGCATATAATGCGCGCCGCTGCGCTGCTGCATGCCGCACTGCAAAATACCCCTGCTGCCGGTTGCCGCCTTTACCAGTGCTTCCTTTTCATGCCAGCGGTGCAGGGTCGGTTTTTCGAGGTAGACATTCTTGTTTGCGCCCAGAGCGGCTGTCGCGATCTCCACATGCAGATGATCGGGCGTGGCGATGTAAACCGCATCCACATCTTTTCTATCGAGCAGCTTCTGGTATTCGACCGAAACAGGGGCCTGCGCCACATGCTCCTTGAGCCGGCCTTGAAAGGCGTTCACCTGTTTGTCGTAGATATCGCAGAGAGCGCGAAACTCAACCTGCGGATTCTGCGCGAAGGCCCAGCAGACCTCAGTGCTGCGCCGGCCAAGGCCGATTACGCCAAGGCCGACACGCTCATTGGCGCCGGGAATGGCCGCATAAGCGCTGGCGTTCATGCCGCGCGTTGTGACGGCTGCAGCCGCCGCGGTTCCTGCATAAAGAAAGTCACGTCGATTCATTGGGAAAAAGCCTCCTCCAGGGCTTTGAACGCCGGACGAATTACAGCCGCGCCGTTCTGTGAATGGTCGTCGCGTTCCTCTTCGTTTTCGACCCAGCCCTTCCACCCGATTTGCTTGATGGTGGCGGCCACTTCAGCCAGAGGAAAGGTGCCGGTGCCAAGCGTCACGAGGCGACCGTTCCTGAAATCGCGAAGATGAAAGCCGATGATGCGATGCGCGTGCGCGCGGATGAAAGCCGGTACGTTGGCGCCGCCGTGGTAGGCATGGCCGGCGTCGAACAGAAAGTGAACAAGGGATGGATCGGTCTGCGTATAGAGGGCTTCGATTTCCTCGGACACCCAATGCTCGTTGTGAAATGCCAGGGTGATTCCCACGCTCTGAGCAAATCGCCCGGCCGTATTCAACCCCTCGATCTTGGCCTTCAGTTGATCGGGAGTGGTAGCCGGAGCGCCGCTCAGGATTAGATGCTTCGCGCCCAGCGCGACGCCGCCGCGCGCCACCGGCTCATACACTGAAGGCGCGGCGATGTGCGTGCTCTTGTCGTACATACTGTCGGGAAAAAAGATATGAATGCCGAAGAAAGTAAGGCCAGTCTGCTCGATGCTGCGGCGGGCCGGCGCGGGATTGGCGAACTGCGCGCTTACATTGCGGAAACTTGACTCAAAGCCCTGATAGCCGATCTGTTTGACCACTTGAAGAGTATCGAGAAAGCTTTCGAAGTGTCTGGGGTTGATAGGGAAGGCGTTTAGTTGTACGCCGAACCGGATGCCCGCCGGGATGTGGCCGGACTGCGCGAAGACGCGTGAAGATGCGAACGGAGAAATGATTCCGGCGCCGGCAAGGGTTCCCATAGCAAGCATTACCTCCCGGCGCGTTTTCTTCTCCGCGGTGGTCTGTGGTGTCATGAATTTCAATCTCCTCCTGGTGGCGAACCAGTCCACAAGATCGCGTTGAGACAAGGCCAAAACAAGCCAGGCGAATATCCACGCGGAGTTACGCCCTCTGAATGGCCCGGAGAATCTCAATGAATGCAAAAAATGAGGCAAGAAACAACCGCTGGACGACAGCCAGCTCACAAGGAAGCAGGAAAAAACACCATCAATGTGCTGTGGACGTCGACAGCCACGGCACTTGCGGACTTCGGTGCTCAGGAACCGTTCTTATTTGCAGTGCCGCGATCGAAGGAGCCACGGCACGAAACGAATCCCAATGGCCCCAGCCATCCTGGCAATGGCGTGGGGAAATTACGCACTGCAAGTCGATCAAAAGTATGCAGAGTGTCACGGCAAGATGGCGCCGTGATACAACAGTTCTACTAATAGGGGCGGATTATAGGCAGATAAAATAACGCCTGTCAATCAATTTTAATCGATTGTTTTTGGCGCGCGCCGGAATGCTGAGGCTGGCGCTAGAGGGAAACGACTCAAATGCTGCCCAAAGCGGATGCGAAGGAATGTCGATTTGAGGCGAATGATCAGGCTAAATACGGGCTGTTCAATCGTGCTGCGGCGCGAGCCAAGCGCGAAGCGGCATGCGACCGCAAGTGTGCGGGGCGCAGTCCAGCTCTCATGGGCCTTGTGATGTGACCTGGAAGCTGAAAGCGAGGTTAAAATCATCTATCATCGTTGATAATCGATTGACATGTGTGCATGAGCTTCGCTATAGTTACATCCGGCTCAGATGTGCCGGTTTTTTCGGCGGGTGGAAGTGTGCGCAGCCGCGGCCCATTGAGCTTCTTCAGAATTACACACACCTGGCGCGGATGCTCGCCGTGCGGCATGACCGTCTGGGAGCGGCGTCGGTTCCGAAGCCTACGCAGAGTACGGCAGTCGAGTAAGCACGTGTGCATGCGCGCAAGGCACGATATTGCCCGGAAGACGTAAATCGAGGAGAAGATGGCGATAAAGCTGACATCAGGAAAGCTTGCAGGTCTGAATGCTGTGTCGGATGGCAGGGGCGTGATTGCGGCGCTGGCCATGGATCAGCGTGGGTTGCTGAAAAACATGCTGGCGCGGGAACTCGGTGTGAGCGAACCGCCGGACGAGATGATGAGGGAGTTCAAGCAACTGGTAGCCAGGACTCTTACCAAAGAAGCTTCGTCGATTCTGCTTGATCTGGAATATGGCCTGGAAGCAACAAAGAACATCAACGGCAAGGGCTTGCTGCTGGCGTACGAACACGCGGGCTACAGTCCCGATAAGCCGGAGCGGCTACCGTCTCTGTCGGAGGGGTGGTCGGCGCTGCGCCTCAAGGAAGCGGGCGCGAACGCAGTCAAAATCCTGGTTTACTACACGCCCTTTGAGAAAGAGTGGGTGAATGAGCGCAAGAAGGCCTGGGTGGAGCGCATCGGCGCGGAGTGCCGGGCCGTGGACATTCCGTTCTTTCTTGAATTTCTGGGATACGACGTGCATGGCGAGGATCCGGCAGGGATTGAATATGCTCGCCGCAAGCCGGAAATTGTGCTGAAATCGATGGAGGAGTTCACCAGGGAAAGGTACGGCGCGGATGTCCTGAAGGTCGAAATTCCCATACAGATGCAGTTCGTTGAGGGAACAAAGGCATTCGAGGGCCAGAAGCTGCACTCCCGGGCAGAGGCGATGGAGATTATTCGGGCTGCAGCCGCGCTCACCGACAAGCCGATGGTGTATCTCTCTGCCGGCGTAACCAGCGAAGTGTTTCTGGAAACGCTAGAACTGGCCGTGGAGAGCGGCGTGAAGTTTCACGGCGTTCTGGGCGGCAGAGCGACGTGGCAGGATGGTGTGCCGGTGTATGCAAAACATGGGGTGGCGGCGCTCGAAGAGTGGTTGAACACCGCCGGTCTGCAGAACGTAAGAAACATCAATCGAGTGCTCCAGTCCGCATTTCCTTGGGATCAGGCTCGCAGTATGCAAGCATGATTTTGCGGCTGCGCTTCGTGAGAGGGTTTAAAGCGCAATACCGGTATTGAAAGCACGGCAAGCTCTGCCGGAAAGGTGCTGGAGGACGTTTGCTACAAGCGGACCAGATTTGCGGAGCGGAGAGCGGGGTTGCTACGCAGGACCGGCCGAATCGGCACCCCTGGCTGATTCTCAGCCTGCTCTTCATCCTCACTGTAATCATGTTCATCGCCCGCCAGGCGCTTTCGGTGATGGCGCCAGTGCTGCGCACCGTCTTCCATCTCTCCAACGCGGCGTATGGGCGGATTGTCTCGGCCCTGGGTTTCGGCATGATGACCGGCGAGTTCCCCATGGGGTACCTGATGGACCGGTTGGGCGCGCGGTTGGGGTTGTCGGCAGCGGTTTGCTGGTGGTCGGCAGCAACCGGATCGCTTGCGCTTGCCGGATCGGGGTTCCAGCTCGGGCTAGCGCAATTCTGGAAGGGAACGGGTGAGTGCGGCGCCTATTCCGGCGGGGTGAAGACGGTGACCCGACTCTTTGAAAAGAAGGACCGCACGCTCGCCATCGGCATCTTTAACGGCGGCAGCGTCATTGGCGCTACGGTAGCCCCGCCGCTGATCGTCTATCTGCTGCACCATTATGGCTTTCGCGTCGCGTTTCTGGCGCCGACGCTGGCAGGTTTTCTCTGGATCCCGGTTTGGTGGATGCTCTATAAACGCGAGCCTTCGGTCAAGGCGGAAGCGGCGCGGCCGGCCATCTCCATGCGGCAGATGTTGGGCAAATCCTCATCCTGGGCTGTGATGCTCTGCCGGTTCTTTATTGGACCGGTCATGCAGTTCTACTGGTACTGGACGCCGAGCTATCTCTTCAACGCCCGGCATTTGACCATGGTTGAAATTGGATTCGTGGGCTGGATTCCATTTCTGATGGGCGATGTAGGCGGCGTGGCTGGCGGGTGGTTCGCAGGTGTGCTGCTGCGCAGAGGGATTTCTGTGCGGAATACGCGGCGCATATCGATGTATGGGAGCGCCCTGCTTTGCCTGACAAGTGTCGCGGTGCCTTTCATGCACTCCGTAGCGATGGCGCTGGTGGTGATCTCCATTGCGATTGCCGCGGATAATTTTCTTTCGGCCCACATGTTTGCCGCGGTCACTGACCTGTTTCCCGACCAGCAGGTAGGACGCGCAACCGGTCTGACGGGCATCGCGGGCGGCTTGAGCGGGATGCTCTTTCCGCTGCTGACCGGCATTCTGGTGGACCGTATCTCTTACGCGCCGGTTTTTCTGCTCGTGGCACTGATGCCCATGATGGGGACGATTGGGCTGTTCGCCGCCGGCCGTCAATACCGGCACCTGGACAAGCCTGCCAAAACGACAGCCTGATTTCGGGAGCGCATCACCTCATAGGCATGAAGCCGGTAACTCAGGCAGGCCGCGCAGGAACGGCGCGATGCACCGCATTCATGGCGGGCATGCCGTCGAGCACGCGAGTGACATCTCTGCAGATCGCCGTGGCCACACGGTCCTGAGCCTCGTGAGTAAAGGCTCCGATATGAGGCGTGAGGATTACGTTTGGCAATGCCTCCAACTCTCCGATCTGCGGCGGTTCCTTGCTGCGGACATCGAGCGCCGCCCCGCCCAGCCTTCCATTTTTGAGCGCCTCCAGCAGCGCCGGTTCTGAAACCACATTGCCCCGCGCGGTATTGATAAAGAGGGCTCCGGATTTCATGGCGCGAAAGCGGGCAGCGTCAAACATGCCCACTGTGAGGGGCGTCGAGGGCAGATGACAGGAGACGACATCGGCGCGCGCCAGCAGCTCATCCAATTCGACGAGTTCTGCCTGCAACTCGCAGAGCATCGTGTTGTCTGGGCTCAGAAAAGGATCGCAGGCGAGGATCCTCATGCCGAAGGCTTTGGCGCGCCGGGCGGTGAGATAGCCGATCTTCCCGGCGCCGACGATGCCGAATGTCTTTCCATAGACCTCGGCACCCATGAATCTTTGCCGGTTCCAGTTGCCGCTTTTTGTGTCGCGGTCCGCGGCTGGAATGAAACGCGCCAGCGACAACATCATGCCGATGGCCAGCTCCGCAACGCTGATGGCGTTCTGGTCGGGCGTGAAAGCAACCACGATACCCGCATCATCGGCTGCCCTGGTATCCACGTTGTCCAGGCCAACGCCAGCTCTGCCGATCACCACAAGCTCTTTCCCCGCGACGACCAGGGAAGCGGTAACCGGTGTCTGGTTGCGGACGATCAGGGCGCGGCAGCAGCGCACGGCTTTTGCCAGCGCGCCCGGCGACTCCCAGAGTGCGGGCTGGTAGAGTACATCAAAACGGGAGCGGAGCGCATCAACTGCAGCTCCCTGAATCGCTTCTGAAATCAGGATGTCAGGCATAGGGTATCAGATGATTCCGGGTACTAAGACATCTAACAGTAGAATCGATGAGCATCGATCGTCAAGTGCAATCCAGCGTTCCTCGCGGGACGGAGCGTGCTGGAGAACGGGGATGAAAGCGGACGGCGCGTCGCGGGGAGATTGGGCTGTTCGCCTTATGAGATTTGCGGCAGAGGTTCGCCGCCAGGGCATGGTGTGACAACTTCGCCGGATAACCCATTGCTCACGAGTCTCATTTCATAAGGGTGCCGATTTTTCATATTGACAGCCGTAATCAGTCATAATAGATTTCTTCCTGTCGCGGTTGGGGCCCTGCGAAGCGGCTGAACAGCCTGCGGCAATCATATGGCTATTGAAAGAGTTCGGCTTTAGAGGCTGTGGAAAAAATGCAATTAGAAGGCAAAGTCGGCTCGAAAAATCATACGGGGGCTAAAGCCCGCATTCATTTTGGGGCATTTGCGGCACGGCTGAAGCTGTGCCCTGTTACAAGGCCTTGCTCGCGTTGAGTTTTCCGAAGCCTCTTTGGCTGTGCCGTAAGTGCCGCATACAAAGGTGTCGGTATCTCAGCTTTCAGAGATTTGCGACTCGCGTTGGATGTGTTTAATCGAGGTGTACGGAGGAGGAGACGAAGCGATGTTGACGAGGAGAGACTTTCTGGCGGATGCGGCGTATGGGCTGTCCGCGTTTGCGTTGGGGCCGGCGGCCTTTGCGAAGAAGACGGAGCGGCCGGTAGGCGTGCAGCTCTACACGGTGCGCAGCATCATTCAAAATGATCTGTCCGGCACGCTGCGGGCAATCCGGAAGATTGGCTATCAAAACGTGGAGACCTTTTCCGCCGAGTACAAGATGAGCGCCAAGGACCTGCGCTCAGCCATTCTGGATGCCGGCTTGACGGTACCAAGCGCGCACTTCGGCTACAACGAATTCGCCAACCGCTTCGACTACGCGAAGGAACTGGGCGTGGAGTGCGTTGTGTGTTCCTCGATTCCCAGGAATATTGCCAACTCTGCCGACGGCTATAAGCGCGGCGCCGAACAATACAACGCGTGGGGCGCGGAGGCGAAGAAACGCGGCCTGCGCTTTGGCTTCCACAACCACAATATGGAGTTCCAGAAATTCGGCGATGTGACCGGGTTCGACGTGCTGATGAAGTATACCGATCCCGCGCTGGTGCAGTGGCAGATGGACTGCTACTGGGTCGCCCAGGCAGGGTATGATCCAGTGGCCATGCTGCGCCGGTACGGCCACCGGATGCAGTCTCTGCATTTGAAGGATCGCAAGCCGAATGTGCCGACCTCGGTGGTGCCGGGGCCAAATGCCGCGCACTTTACTGAAGTGGGTGAGGGAACGCTGGACTGGCACACCATTCTGCGCCTGGCCGGCGAGGATCATATTCCCTACATGTTCGTGGAGCAGGACCAGACCGAGCGGCCGCCCCTCGAAAGCCTGCAGATCAGTTACAGGAACATCATGAAGTTCATGAAGTAGGGCGGTGTGTTCGTGTGATTATGGGCCTCTCGGGTCTCATCCGCCGCGGCGGACAAGACCCGTGGCACCAACGGAACCAGTTGCGTGGACCGCGAAGCCTATTATTCCAGCGTATCCGGGTGCAGCGCGATATCTTTTTCGCCGGCGACCTTCTTTTCGTTGTAGGCCTTCACCCAGTCTTCCCAGTGCTTGCCGGCGGCGCGATCTTTGCCGGTGAACTCCAGCCGGGCGATCTCGGCATAGCTGATGCTGCGCTTTTCGGGCGCGTTGGGCGTGAAGTACTGCACATGGGAATCGGCCAGCGTGGCGCCGCTATGGCGGTTGAAGATGTAGGCCTCGATGCGCTCGCCGCTCTTGAGTGTGATGGTCACATCGCCGCGATAGTCGAAAGCCTTTTCGAGAGCCGCGCGCAGATCTTCCTCTCTTGCCAGCGCGGGAACCCAACCCTCGAGCTTCTCATGCTCCGCGCCCGGAGCCAGTTCCATGGATTCAACCTGCTCGCGCGTATACTTCAGCACTTCGGCGGTCATGCGCGAGTCTCCTCGAACGTATTGGCCGGCTGGTCGATCTGTACGAGTTGCGCGCGCCCGTGAGGCGCAGGCTCGCTCAGCAATTTCAGAGCATGCTCGTCGGGATAGCTGCTGAAGGTGCCGCGAATCATGGCCCACAGTCCCCTGAGCGAACCGAATCCATCGATCACCGCGCTGGGCTCATAGCCGCAACTGACCATGCAGTTGGCGCACTTGGGATTGCCGCTCGCCACGCCGTACTCTTCCCACCTGGTGGTTTCGAGCAGTTCCTTGAAGGTCTCCGCATAGCCGTCCTGCAGCAGGTAGCAGGGACGCTGCCAGCCAAAGATGTTATATGCGGGCGAACCCCACGGCGTGCAATCGTAGTTGCGCTTTCCCATCAGGAACTCAAGGAAGAGCGGCGACATATTGAACTTCCAGGAGCTCTTGCGATTCGACAGGATCGCGCGGAAGAGGCGGCGCACGCGGGCGCGGCCCAGGAAGCGGTTCTGGTCGGGCGCTTTCTCGTAGCTGTAGCCGGGCGAGAGCACGATGCCCTCGACTCCCATGCTCATCACCTCATCAAAGAAGGCGCGGACGCTATTCGGATCGGTGCCGTCGAAGAACGTGGCATTGGTCGTGACGCGGAAGCCGCGCTTCACGGCTTCCTTGATGCCTTCGACAGCAATGTCGTAGCCGCCTTCGCGGCAGACCGAGAAATCATGGTGTTCGCGCTGGCCATCCAGGTGCACCGAGAACGTCAGATACTTCGACGGTGTAAACTCCGGCAGCCGCCGCTTGAGTTCGAGGGCATTGGTGCAAAGATAGATGTACTTCTTTCGCGCCACAAGCCCGTTGACGATCTCAACAATCTGCGGGTGCAGCAGCGGCTCGCCTCCGGGAATGGAGACCATGGGCGCACCGCACTCCTCAACCGCGGCAAAGCACTGCTCGGGCGTGAGCTGCCGCTTCAGAATATGCGGTGGATATTGCACCTTACCGCAGCCGGCGCAGGCCAGGCTGCAGCGGAAGAGCGGCTCCAGCATGAGCACGAGCGGATAGCGGTCCTCGCCGGAGAGACGCTTCTTCAGGACGTAGCTGGCAACCGTCCACATCTGCGAGATCGGAACAGCCATCTTTGGTTAACCTCCAGCGCCATTTGCGGCGCGTTCCATTGCCCGGCGGTAAGTGGTGAGCGCCAGCAGCGGGAAATAATGGCGATACAACGTGTAAGCCAGATAAAAGACGCGCGGGAAGCCGGTTCCAGTGTACAAGGCCTGGCGTTTCGGTCCAGCGCCTGCGCTCTCGTCCCAACTGCCGTCGGCCCTCTGGCGGGTCAGCAGCCAGCGCGCGCCTTTCGCGATCGAGTCGGAGCGGTCGTCGCCAGCCGCGAGCAGGCCAAGCAGCGCCCACGCCGTTTGTGACGGCGTGCTGGGCCCGAGGCCGCGCGTGTCGGGATCGTCGTAGCTGCCGCAGGTCTCGCCCCAGCCGCCGTCGGGATTCTGCACCATGCGAATCCACTCGGCCGCCTGCTGAATCTGCGGCTCGTGGTGATCAACGCCGATGGCCTCAAGGCCACGCAGGACGAGAAACGTTCCGTACAGATAATTCACGCCCCAGCGGCCGAACCAGCTACCATCCGGTTCCTGTTCTTTGAAGATGAAGCGGATGGCCTTCTGTACGCGCTTGTCTTCACGGGTGTAGCCGTAGGCCGCCAGCATCTCCAGGATTCTTCCGGTAATATCCACCGTGGGCGGATCGAGCATGGCGTTATGATCCGCGAACGGGATGTACTGGAAGATCATCTTTGTATTGTCTTTGTCGAAGCTGCCCCAGCCGCCGTTGCGGCACTGCATGGCAAACTCCCACTCAATGGCGCGCTGAGCCACCATGTGCTGATAGCGTTCGCGGGGGTTATCGACTTTGCAGAGCGCGAGCAGGACCTGCGCGGTGTCGTCGGTGTCTGGATAGAACTCATTCGCGAACTCGAAGTACCAGCCGCCAGGATCGGTCTTTGGCACCTTCACCGCCCAGTCGCCCTTGTGGCGGACTTCTTTAGAGAGCATCCAGTCCACGGCTTTGAGCATTCGAGGATCGTTGCGCGGCACGCCTGCCTCGCCCAACGCGAACACGGCCTGCGCCGTATCCCATACCGGCGAAACACAGGGCTGCATGCGGAAGGTAGGCTCGGGCATTTCGGCGGTTGGCGGCTGCTCGATTCCTAACTTCTCAAACTCGTCGCGGGCGCGTATGACCTGGGGATCGTCCTCGGAGTAGCCCAGGCAGCGCAGGGCGATGATGGCATTCATCATGGCCGGGTAGATGGCGCCCAAACCATCGGTCAGTTCCAGGCGCTGGAGCATCCATTGCTCGGCGCGTTTCAAAGCCAGCTTGCGCAGCGGGCGAATGTGCACGGCCTCAGACCAGTGCATGATGCGGTCGAGCACGATGAAGAAGTTGCGCCACGAGAAAAGCTTTTTGCGGTCCCGCCGCAGACGCAGAATAGAGTTGGCGCGGCCGCCGACGAAAAGCTCGTCGATGCACTGCTCGGGCAGGATCTTCTTGAACGGCTTCTTGGCGTACATAATCGCCAGCGGCACAAGAATGGAGCGCGACCACGAAGAGATTTCGTAGATATTGAAGTAGAACCACTTGGGGAAGAGGACGATCTCCGGCGGGATGGCGGGCACGGCGTCGTAGTCGTACTGGCCCAGAGCGCAGAGGTACATCTTGGTGAAGGTGTTGCATGCCACCACGCCGCCATGCTGAAGAATCCACTCGCGGCACTTGACCATGTGCGGATCCTCAGCACTGAGGCCCATGAGCTTCGCCGAAAAATAGCACTTGACTGAGAGCGAGATGTTACCCGGGCCGCCGGGATAGAGGCTCCAACTGCCATCCTCGTTCTGGTAGCGCATCATCTCGACAAAGGCGCGGTTAAGCCGGCCTGGATCGCCGCTTTCGAGCAGGGTGTGCAGAAAGATGTAGTCGGCTTCGAGCATCGAGTCAGCCTCGAGCTCGCCGCACCAGTACCCTTCAGGATGCTGTAAGGACAGAAGGAACTCCCGGGAACGGGAGATGGCCGACTCGACGTCCGCCATGTCCGCGTCGAGCCGTCCAAATTTCGGCGCCGCGGTTTGGGTCTTCCACTGCTTTGCACTCATGCGGTTTTGTAACGCCTCAATTCTCTTTGCGGAAGACTCGAAGAATAACCCGCTTCAGTTATTCTGGCAAGCCTAAGTACAACAATCCCTCTCGCTTCACCGCTCCAGCGGGAAAAGGGAAGTAGAAAATTTAGCGAACGGGCACCGGAGCCGAATCGCCAACGCTGCCGATGGCTTGCACAATCTCCGGCGGCAGGCCGAAGCGTACGTTCTCCGGCATGACTTCAACTTCTTCGACGCGATCAAATCCGTTAAGTTTCAAATAATTCACTACACCTTCGACCAGCACTTCCGGCGCTGAGGCCCCGGCCGTAACTGCAACATGCGTGACGCCCTGAAGCCACGCCGGATCGATGGCCTGGGAGTTATCAATCAGGTAACCGATGGTTCCCAGATTACGGGATACCTCGACCAGGCGGTTGGAGTTGGAGCTGTTGGTGGAACCGACCACGAGCACCAGGTCGGCCTTGTAGGCCACATTGCGCACAGCTACCTGGCGGTTTTCCGTGGCGTAACAAATGTCCTGTGAGTGTGGGCCGACGATCTTGGGAAACTTCACCTTCAGGGCATGGATGATGTCGCGGGCTTCATCAAGACTGAGCGTAGTCTGGGTGAGGTAGGCTACATGGTCCGGATCGGGAATCTGCAGGGCCTCTACTTCGGCAACATTGGAGACTACCTGCGTTACCTCAGGCGCTTCGCCCAGCGTGCCCTCAATCTCGTCATGATCGCGGTGGCCGATGAGGACCAGCGAATAACCCTGCTTGGCGAACTTGACCGCCTCAATGTGAACCTTGGTGACCAGCGGGCAGGTGGCGTCGATTACCTTCAGGTGGCGGCTCTTGCTCATCTCGCGCACGGCGGGAGAAACCCCGTGGGCGCTGTAAATCACACGCTGGCCGTCGGGAACCTCCTCGATTTCGTGGACGAAGATGGCGCCTTTCTCGGCCAACTCGTTCACAACATAGCGGTTATGAACAATCTCGCGGCGGACGTAGATGGGCGCGCCAAAGGTTTCGAGCGCAATCCTGACAATGTCGATGGCCCGCACCACGCCGGCGCAAAAGCCGCGCGGCTTGAGCAGTAAGACACTTTTCGGGCTGGGGGAAGAGTGGGCTGAACTACCGTCCGGAATAGAGTCGAGGGAAGTTGTAGTCACCTCACAAGTATATCAATCAGTGAACTGAACGGACAGGCGGGATTGAGCCGGGGGAGTGGCTCCGAAGGAACCGCCGGCTCCGCCCCGCATTTTAGGACGCCCGCCGACGACTTTGAAAAGATCCCTTTTTCCTGAGGTTTTTGTCCTATGGTCTCCCTGCCAACGCCCGGAGAAATTGACGCCCGTCCATGCGGTACTTGAAAGCCTTGCGCCCATCGATAAAAACGACGGGAACCTCATCGTTGTACTTCTGCCGCAATTGGGGGTCGGCATCGATGTCCACTTCGCGCCACTGGAAGTCGGCCTCGCGCTGGACTTGCTTAAGCGTCTCTTTAACCACGTCGCAGAGATGACATTCCTTCCGCGAATACACCACCACGTCATGCATACGGCGATTGTAAATGCAGGCCAATATCGCGCCGTGAGGCTTCTGGCTACCAGTTCGTAATCGAACCATCGGGCCGGAAGTAAGTTTGCGCGCGCGCTGTCACCGGCTCGGTAAACTCGGCAACCTGCGTCAGGTGCTTGTAGTCGAGTTCGACGCCCAGCCCCGGCCGCTCGTTGGGGTACAGCTTGCCGTTTTTGAAGTCGAGGCAGGCCTTCAGGTGTGGCAGCGTGCGGCCCTGGTAGTTGTATTCCATCAGCACGGGCCCTGAGAATGTGCCGAGGCAGTTGACCAGAGCGGCGGTGGCGATGGGGCCGGTGAAGTGCGGCACCATGCCAACAAAGTGCGTCTCGCAGAGGGAGGCGATCTTCATCATCTCCGTAATGCCGCCGACGTTGGGCAGGGTGGCGCGGACATAGTCGATAGTATGGCGCTCGACGAGGGTGTCGAAGTCCCAGCGGTTGCCCCATTCCTCGCCCGCGGCCAGCGGCACGTTGACCTTTGCGCGCAGGATGGGCAGGTCCTGCTGGAAGGCCTCGGCGCGCACCGGATCTTCGACAAAGTAAGGCGCGAACTCCTCAATCTCATTGCACCCTCGGATCGCGTCGGAGAGGTCGAAGCGCTGATGGAAGTCGACGACCCAGTCGCCATCCTTGCCGACACCGGCGCGGGCCTGGGCGCACTGCTGGCGCAGGGAGTTGATGCGCTCGTGGGTGTTGAAGGTGGTGTTGGCGGGCTTGTCAGCCGCGCCGAAGCGGAAGGCGCGATAGCCGGCCTCGATGGTGGCGCGGGCG
This sequence comes from Acidobacteriota bacterium, assembly GCA_021799405.1. Next base: position 2,906 of record JAJZAL010000023.1, on the reverse strand, counting down.
CGTTCCTCGATGGTCGAGTGCGCGGTAATGCCCGGAATGATGCCCGCTGTGTTGTAGCACTCGCAATAGTTACGCACCATGCCGCCCAGCAGTTCGTGTACGGGCACGCCGAGCGCCTTGCCTTTGATGTCCCAGAGGGCAAGATCGAGCGCGCCAATGGCATCCTCGCGCTCGCGCCCGGCGGGATAGAAGTAGGCGCGGTTCATGTCCTGCCACAGGCGTTCGATGAATTGCGGGTCGCGGCCAATGAGCCGGCCTGCCGACGGGTAGAGCGTGTCCTTCGATCCGCCTTCGCCGATGCCGGTAATGCCGGCATCAGTCTCGACCGTGACGACCATGTTGCTTTGATTGAAGAGCGGATCGGGATCGGGCGGAAGATAGGCGCGGACGCGCGTGATCTTCATCTTGGGAAGAGCGGCAAAGGCGGGAAGACTTCTTGCGGCGGTCAGGGCCACGGTTGCGGAGAGGGATTGCAGAAACGTACGCCGATGCATGGGCGCGGCCTCCTATTTCAATGCCGCATCGTATCATCCGAAGCGGATGGCCGTTGCGGGATGGGAGGCCGCGAACCGGACGAAGCTTACATCTTCTTCCAGAACATATCCACGCGCACGGGGATTTCGTTCTTGATCGGCACGCTCAGGAAGGAGGGACGAACGATTTTGAAGTCGGAGCAGGTGGAGGGAATCGTGCCGGTAATGCGCTCTTCACCGTTCTTGGTAACGCGCTGGAAGGGCACGTGCGAGTAGTGCGCGGTCTGGCCGGCGAACTGGACCTGAAGATCGGCGTAGACGGTCGATGCCGTGGTTTGGTCGGAGGGGAACTGCGCGCGCACGATGACCATGGGGAATTGGGCGCCGCGCGTGGTTTCCAGCATGTGGAGGTCGCGGTTGGCGTCGCCAGTGCCGAAAGACTTGACGGGGACGGCAATGAGGAAATTGCATTGACCGGCCTGGCAAATCCCCTTGCCCTTGGCCTCGTGGCTGATGCCGTCGACCTCGTGCATGGGATGCGACATGTGATAAGAGAGGCTGGATTGCTCCAGAATCCATTGCGTTTCGGATTGCGCAAACAGCGGGACCGCGGCCAACAGAAAGGCCACAAGAATTTTCATCTTCATGATTACTCCTAGAACTTCAAGTGAATGGGCCAGGAAACGGCGATGATCGATGCGCCATAGGCCATCGCTGTGACGACCGCGACAGGGCCGTGGGCGGCGGCGATTCCATGCGGCTTCTCGCCCTTCTGCTCCTGACTGAAGGCCATGCCTGCCAGGATGGGCGTAAGAATCATCCCGGGTCCGTGAATAAAGGCGAGCGCCTCATGGACGCGAATGGCGCCGTGCTTGTGTGTTCCCGGTATTTTGGGCGCGAAGACAGCGAAGTAGGCGGTGGAGAAGTAGAGCGCGGCGGTCGTGCTTCCCAGTGCAGCATGAAGATCGATGGCGGTCGAGGTGGGAACCTTGAGCGGCTGCCCGTTCCGCCCTTTTATCTTGGCCTGTGGACCCGTGATGAGGTCCGCTACCATCGGTATCGTCGTGATCAGGCCGAGGCGTTGATGAATTTTGAGCATCTCCGTGCGTTTATTCAGCTTGGCCTGTAACTTCGGGTCGGCCTGCGTCTGCTGTTGGCTGAAGCCGAGATCGGAAAGCGAAGGCTCGGCGGACGCAGGCGCTGGCGCATTGGGTAACTCGGGTTGTTTTTGCTGGGTGGTTTTCTGCGCGGCGGGCGGTTGTGAATTCGAGGAACTGGATGCCTGCGACAGCAACGGACTGGAGAACAGGCAAAACAGCGCAATCACCCCCGCTCCAGAGGCGAGCTTCGCCGTGATCAATCTCATCAAGAGCTTCTCCTCAAAAATATACAGACGTTCGAATGATAGGCGGATGGAAGGAAGACGCCCTATTGCTTCTGACGTAGATCAGTATGTCTGAGTTAGCCCTGAGTTGGGAAGAGATGGCGAAACTGGAGAAATATGACGCAATCGTCATTCTAGCTTGCAACTACTGTGAGGTGAGGCGCATGAGGCGCGCGGCAAAGATGCGGATTCCCAGGGATTTCTCGGCATCGCGGGCGGCCCGTTTGCGATTTTCTGACTTCAACGGACTCCGGTGGAAATTGTGATGCGGGCCGGGATGTATGCTGGGTGGAGACCAAGCTTACACGCTGTTTCACTAATGGTTGTCCTCGGTTATTGAAGGCCGGGCCCATGTCATCGCCATTCATTCCATGCAATGGGCGAAACTGGGCCGGCAAGTGTCGGCCACGAACCAGAAAGTGAGGAGGGCTCATGAAGGGAATCACGATCTTTGCTTTGGCATTTTTTGCCGCTCTTTGCCTGGCGGCGACTGTGACGGGCGCGCACGCGCAGATCAACATCAACGTTCAAATCGGACCGGAGCCCGCGTGCCCATACGGCTACTACTCATATGCGCCGTATAACTGCGCTCCGATTGGCTACTACGGTCCGGAGTGGTTTTCGGGCGGCATGTTTATCGGCGCGGGGCCCTGGTTTCATGGGCCAGACCACTTCCGCGGTTATGTAAATCGCGGCTACGACCCACAGTTCGGCTACCGGGGACCATTTCCGGTCCGGGGCGAGCACGCTGACTGGGGACGGCACCTCGGCTGGGAGAAACACTTCCGCGGCAACTACGCGCGTGAGGAGTACCGGCACGACAACGGCAATCACTACGGTCAGTACAAGGACCATGGCAATAACGGGAACCATTATGGCCAGTACAAGGAACATGGCAATAATGGCAATCACAACGGCCAAAACAAAGACCACGGCAATGGCAATGGCCACGGGAACGGCCATGGCCACGGTGGCAACTGACATCGGCGAATTTTTATGAGTGCGGAATGAGCTGGTCTTGCGCCGTCCCTTTGCAAGGGTACGCGTGC
>JAJZAL010000214.1 GCA_021799405.1 Acidobacteriota bacterium | reverse complement strand
CAGCGTCGTAAGCTGGGATTTATCGAATCACTGGCGGGCGCGCACTATGATTTGCTGGAGCTGGGTGGGGGCGACGCCTCAGCCAGTGTGATTTCGCCGCGCTTTTTTGACCGCTTTGTGGCTCCTTACGACAAGCCATTAATTGATGCAGCGCATCGCGCCGGGCAGCGGATCGTCTATCACCTCTGCGGAAAGATCATGCCGATGGTCAAGCGCACGCTGGAGATGGGACCAGACGCGATCGAGACGTTTACGCCCGCGGGGATGGGCGGAGATGCGAACCTGGCCGCGGCAAGGGAAGTGATTGGTGACCGCGCATGCATGATTGGCGGCTTCGATCAGCTACACTTTTTCACCGGCTGCGATCCGAAGGCCACGCGAGCAGAGGTGCGCCGCTGCTTTCAGGAAGCGGGCCCGTCTGGCCGCTACATCCTTTGCCCATCCGACCACTTTTTCGATGCCGATATTGCCCTCTTACACGCCTATGCCGATGAGGCCGCCAACTGCGTTTACTGAACGCAGAACCGGGCGCATTGGACCGGATATCGAAGGCGCCTGCCGGTAGAATCTTGCAGCAGCTTATGCTTCGCGCGCGTCCGGGGAAGTGCAGCGGAAAGGGCAAAGCGCGGAAGCGCCGCGAGGGCGTATACTGGCGTTTCTTTGGATTCCAGAAGATTTGAACAAAGCTGCATTCGGCGACTCAGCGGAGCCAGCCGGACAATCGGGAGGGGTAGGAATGACAGCGTTTTCACGTCGCGATATGTTGAAGGCCAGCTTGCTGGCGCCCGCCGTGGCGGCGGCGCAGGGGATCAAGCCGATTGAGGCGGCGGTGCAGGCTGCCGGTGAAAGCTCCGGCCCGCTTTCGACTTCCGAAGGTGTTCCGCGCAGGTCCGCTGAATCGGGTGCGGGGCGCGAACGCCTGCTCCTGGATTTTGGCTGGCGCTTTCATCTGGGCAACGCCGACGATGCAGCCAAGGATTTTGGATTCGGAAGCGGACGCACGGGGAATTTTCAGAAGACTGGAAATTTCCTGCCTGCCAGCTCGGTTGCCTTCGACGACAGTAACTGGACGCCCATCGATCTTCCTCACGATTGGGCTGTCGAGCTGCCCTTTGTCGATGATCCGGCGCTGACCAGCAAGGGCTTTTATCCGCTGGGACGGAATTATCCTGCGACCAGCGTGGGCTGGTACCGCCGCGTCTTCGACCTCCCGGCATCGGATGCGAGCAAAAGAATCACTATCGAGTTCGACGGGGCTTACCGGGAATCAATGGTTGTCTTCAATGGCTTTTATATCGGTCGGCACAGCGGGGGATATGATCCGTTCAGCTTTGACGTGACCGACTTTGCGAATCCCGGCGGAAAAAACGTGCTGCTGGTGCGCGTGGACGCTACCCTGAGCGATGGCTGGTTTTATGAAGGGGCGGGAATCTATCGCCATGTCTGGCTGGTGAAGACGAATCCAGTCCATGTAGAGAAGTGGGGAACGTTTGTTGCCGCCAAGGTGCAGGGAAGTGAAGCAGCTCTCTCGATTCGTACGGATGTGAGCAACCAGAGCCAGGCCTCGCAGGATGTCCGGGTTGTCTCTACGGTTCTCGATCCCGAAGGCAAGGCAGTGGGGAAGGTGACTTCGACTTCGACCGCGGTTCCACAAGGAGGAGAGCACACCTACGAGCAGGAGATGACGGTAAGCCAGCCGCAGTTGTGGTCGCTGGAGGAGAGAAATCTGTACATGCTGGTGACGGAAGTGAGATCCGGCGGCGAAGTTGTCGATCGCTATCAGACTCCTTTTGGCATCCGGACGCTGAAGTTGGACCCGCAGAATGGGTTCTTCCTGAATGGCAAGCCGGTGAAAGTACGTGGGACCTGCAACCACCAGGACCACGCGGGAGTGGGCGCCGCGCTGCCCGACGCCATACAGTACTACCGCGTGCGCAAGCTGCAGGAGATGGGCTGTAACGCACTGCGGACCTCACACAATCCGCCCACGCCTGAGTTGCTGGACGCATGCGACGAACTGGGAATGCTGGTCTTTGACGAGACGCGCATGATGTCGTCGAATCCCGAAGGCCTGAGTCAGTTCGAGAATCTGGTGCGGCGCGACCGCAATCATCCCTGTGTATTTATGTGGTCGATGGGGAATGAAGAGGCCCTGGCGCGCATGGAGCGAGGTGTGAAGGTCCTGACCGCGATGAAAGCGATGGCGTCCCGCCATGACGGTACGCGGCCGGTATCAATTGCACCAACCGGAGCGATTGGCTCCGGAGGCCTGGCGGTGTGTGACGTGATGGGCTACAACTATATGGATCCCGCAGCCGCCGCTTATCACAAGACGCACCCCGATAAGCCTGTGATTGGCACGGAAACGGTAAGCGCCGTGAGTACACGCGGCGAGTACATTACAGATCCAGACAAGGGCTACGTCAGCTCGTACGATCCGTACACGACGACAGGCCGTGCCTCGGCCGAGGGCTGGTGGACCTTCTGCGATGCGCAGCCGTGGCTCGTCGGCGGTTTTGTGTGGACGGGATTTGACTATCGTGGCGAACCTTCTCCAAACGGCTGGCCCAACATCAGCTCACAATACGGCATCATTGACACCTGCGGTTTTCCGAAAGATACCTTCTATTACTACCAGTCGTGGTGGACCTCGCGGCCGGTGTTGCACGTCTTTCCGCACTGGAACTGGCCGGGCATGGAAGGCAAAGAGATCGCCGTATGGGTCCATTCGAACATGGACAAAGTCGAACTGCTGCTGAACGGCCAGAGCCTGGGCGTGAAAGAGATGAAGAAGAACTCACACCTGGCATGGAACGTGACGTATGCGCCGGGAACCATTGAAGCGCGTGGCTACAAAGGTGGCAAGGTGGTGATGACCGCGAAGCGGGAAACGACAGGTAAGCCTGCCAGCCTGGTGATGACGGCGGACCGGAAGGATCTGTATGCCGACGGCGAGGATGTGGCCATGTTTGCGGTAGCCGTGCACGATGCTCAGGGCCGCGTTGTGCCCATCACGGACAATGTTGTGAGCTTCAGGATTTCAGGGGATGGAAGGCTGATCGGCGTAGGCAATGGCGACCCCACCGATCATGAATCCGATAAGGGCACGGTACGGAAGGCTTTCAGTGGTCTTTGCATGGCCATTGTGCAATCGGCCAAGAAGTCCGGAAGCATCACGGTGGAGGCCACGTCTCCGGGGCTCGCGCCAGCAAAAGTGACGATTGCGACCCGGGAGACAGCGCTGCGTCCGCAAGTGGCCGTATGGAAGCCTGAGGTGCCCGAAGGTTCGGGTCTTACTGGCCTGTGGAGACCGATGAATGATACTGCTGATCCATCGACCGGTGCTGACGCTGTCGTGTTCCTGCTGCGGCAGGATGGAAATACCCTGACAGGGAGCGTTGACGGTCTAGGAGGCAGTTGGGCGGGCGGGTACGATGCGCCCACGCCCATCACGGAAGGCAAGGTAGATGGTGATCACATCAGCTTTAAAGCCGGTTATGCTACTTACTCCGGCAGGCTGATTGTGGACGTGATTGAACTTCGGCCAGAGATGGGCCAGGGCCGCGGCCGGCGGCAGCGACCAGAGGAAACAGCCGCGGCGAACCGTCCGGCAATTGGGCCGGCGCCAGATGGATCGGATCCGTCGAGGAGTCCATTCCAGCGGTTTATGCCGGCGCCGACGCTGATCCTGCACCGCGTACAGCGATAGGGCGGAACAAAAGAGGTGCCTGATTCCGCCGCATGGGCAGATCAGGCTTGTGGTGCTTAAGCATCCTGTGGCGCTTCGGGTTCGATGCGGAGCAGCTTCATGAATTGATCGAAGTCCGGGCGAATCTTGAGTAACTCGGACTCCAATGTGGTCAAAGTCGCAATGCCGATCCACTTGCCGCTGCGAACATAGTGCTGAACCTGGAAGACGGTGAGCTGATGCATCGGCCGGTGTTTGAGCATCAGGAGCGCCGCCTCGGCCGCGCCGGGAAACTCCAGCGGCGCCGGCCCGGCGACCACCGGTTCAAGGAATGTTCTTTTCATCAGCGTAATCTGCGCCTTTATGTAGAGAGCAAGCTGATCTCCGGCAAGCAACTGATCTTCGCGCAGAGAGATGTTGCTCGGCACAACTGCTTCGGCTCTCTTCTGAATACCGAACTCTGGAATCCACGTCCACCCGAAGGGGATCGCTGGAATAATCCAGCGGCCGATGCGAGCGGCAGTGGCATACCCTCCAGCTTGGCCGAGGTTGCTGCTCATACAATACGCGAGAACAATTCCTTTCACAGATAGAGCGTGCGGTACGTCGTGCACCAGGACTGCAGAATGCTATAGGCCAGCTCAGGGTATGCCGGCAGCCGCGCAGAGCTGATACGCGGCCGTGACTAAGGCTGTCTCCAAAGGCTCAAGATTCCTGGCGCGATCCGGCCCGGCGAAAGTCAGCGGGAATCCGTCAAGGTCTTTGGCCAATCCGCGCTTGTCTTCAGCATGCACAAGAATGGAACTGGGCTCACCCTTCAGGAAGAGCGCCGCCTCTGACTGGATCGATGCGTCCTTTTCCTCTAGCAGCGGCAGCGCCTGGCTTTGCCACGCCCTGAAAGCCGGCGTGCCCGACAATGCAGGGTTCTGCGCCGCCTCGGCAACCGCGTCTCGCACTGCCGCAACAAATGCCGCGGATGCTCTTGCGAAACGCTCGACGAGCGATGGAGGAATGCCAGAAGGAGCCTGGCCCATCAAACGCCTCCTTTCTCTGCGGCCGGCAGACCGTGCTGCGCGCCGCCACTCCATGGTGATTGCACGATTGCTCCGGGTTTCAGCGTATCGGGTGGAATCCAGACTTGTGTGCCGCCGCCGGCGAGACTTCCTTGACTCGAAGCCGGCCCCATCCATGCCTTCAAGCCGCCCGGTGGCGCCTGGGCTACAGCAACCGACCCATCGCTGTTCCACTCCGGCTTGACGGCGTTGGCGGCGCGCCAGCTTTTTTCATCAGCGGGCAGATTCGGTGTCCAATACGACCCCGAAGGATTAGAACTGCCGTCAATGACGCGATAGAGAGTTGTGTTCGGCGGGATATTGACCGGTTGCGCCGCCTGAAAATTTGGTGTTTGCGATGCCGGCAGGTCAGGCCATCCTGGCTGCTGCAGCTTGATGGGCGGCAGGCGGCTGCCTGCAGGCGCTGAGGTCTTGATGGTGCCATCCTGCTGTAGTTCCGACTGCATGCCGGACGCCGAAGACGGCGGCGCCTGCATAGGCACGGAAACGCCCATGGCCTGAATGCCGCCCATCGCACCAGCCGCGCCACCTGCACCGGCCATTCCCACAAGAACCGTTTCGCAGCCCATCACTGCCACATCCGGCGGGCCCACGCAGGTCAATTGATCGGTGACGCGCGACTGCGGCATATCACCCACGAGAACTGTGGGCGAACCCAGAATGAATGGACCTCCAACATGAGGAACGACACCGGTGACCATCGGGCAAACATGCAGGTCACCGATGCGAGAAGCTGGCATCATGCCGATGAGCACTTGCGGGTAGCCCACCGTGACGACTCCGCCGTGTGCGGTTTGACTGGTGATGGTGCAGGCTGGCATTCCCATTGCTGTGTGGCTCTCTCCTTAACTCTTCGAAGCGGGTTTCGACGGCGGATCGTCGCCGGGGAAGGTTGGCGCGGTCGGGGCTGTGGGCGAATCTGGCGATTCCGGACTTTGCGGTGAGCCCGGTGAACCGGGAACGGCCGCACCACCGCTGTTGATCATCACCAGTGTTCCCTGGATGACGACGCCTTCGGGTCCAACAGAGACAAAACCGCCCGGACCGGAGAGGCACACGTTCATTCCGCCTTCAATGACTACGTTCATGCCTCCCTTGATGTAAACATTCATGCCGGAATCAACAACGTAGTTCATGCCGATCTTGTTGTATTGGTTTTCACCTACATTCAGCGAGTGGGTCATTCCGACCTTCTCGTTCAAGTTCTGGCCGACATTGATGTTGGAATTCTGGCCGATGCTTTCCTTCAGGTTGCCGGTGAGGTTATGGCTTCGGTCGCCGCCGACCTTGACAATCTGATTGCCCTTCACGTTGAGGTCAGCCTCGCCGTCAACTTCGTGGAGCTGCTTCCCTTTAACCAGCAGGTGGGAATCCCCATCCACTTCCTCAAACTGGTTCTTGGTGATCTTGGTGTGCTGCTCATTGCCTACGAGCGTGTGCCAGTCGTGCTCCACATGCAGATCAAAGTCGCGCTCGGCATTCATGAAAATCTGCTCTTTATCCTTCAGATCCTCGAAGCGCAGCTCATTGGCGTTGGCCGCGCCGCCATTTTTTGAGCTGCGTGTAAGAACTCCTGAAAGCGTGTACTGGCCCGCCGGATCGTACTTCGGCATATTGACGCCGTTGTACACTGAGCCAACAACAATCGGCTGGTCAGGATCGCCCTCCATGAAGCTGATCAGAACTTCATCACCCGCGCGAGGCCAATAGTAGGTGCCCCAGCCTTTGCCGGCCCACGACTGTGCAACGCGCAACAGGGTATTATCCGGCGTATTGGGCTTGCGCTGCCGATCCCACCAGAACTGAACGCAGACGCGGCCGTACTTATCCATGTATGACTCTTCACCGGAAGGAGTGACAACCTGACCAGTGTGCATGCCATGAACGACAGGCTTTACCGTCTTGATGGGAGGACGGTAGGGAATCGAGGACGGGATTGCTGTGAACCTGTTCTGATACGGCTCGGTGACAGTTTCTGTTTGCGTCCGATATGACGGCAGTTGCCGCACCGAGTGCTCTATATGAGTCAGAAGATATTTCGTGTTCAGGCTGCTTTGCGGGTAATCCGTGAGCGAAAACGTGTATCCGCTTTGCATCGGAATCGCATTTGAGACCCCTTCGACAACCTGAGTTTCGGCATCGCTGCTGTCACGCCTCACGTTCGTGAAGGATGTCGCCAGGTCATTTATCTTTGAGTCCGAACCTTCCTTTTTCAGGTACGCGGCGGCGCTATCAGCGTAGTCATATTGTTCGTTGCTGTTTGCGCCCAGGGGACCGTTTGTTGTCGCCTTTGCGCCTCTCTCCGGCACGGACTTATACCTTATAAAGCTGTAATCCCAGGAGCTATGCTTGCCTGATACCAAACTGGATCGGGCAGTCAGTTCCTGAATCACAAAGTCGTAATAGCCTTCGGTACCGCCCTCTTCTGGTGCGTACCTGAAAGTGCTCTGAATCGGGCAGTCGCTCAACTTGCTGGAAGTATCCTGCAATGTAAGGGTGTGATCATCCTTACTGTGTTTGAAGTAGTAAAGGATTCCGTGCTGCTCCATGAGCCGCGAGATAAAATCAAGGTCCGTTTCGCGGTACTGGGTGCAGTACTCCATGGGCGTATATGTGCTGGACGTGTCCAGGGTGGGACTTATGTTGTAACTTGACAGCACCGTCTTGACGACGTCAAGAACAGTCTGGTTCTGAAAGACGCGCGTATTTTTGTTAAGCGTAAGCGTCCACAAACTGGGCACGATGCGCGCGCGATAACGCAGGAATTCGTCGTCGCCTCCGGTCATCTCGAAGCTGGAAACGATGCCGTTGATATAGCGCTGGGTGCCGCTGTGCTCGGCCTGGATGGCGACGCAAACCTTTTGTCCCACGATCTTCTTCGGGTCGATCGCCGTGTGCGTTCCGGCCAGAAGATCGACGTGGTAGCAAAACAGCTCGGAGATGCCCTCAGTGCCGGTCAGGTATTCAGGCAGAAGCGCGTCCGCACCAAGTGGACTGGTGAAGGTGAGTAGTCGATCTGTTTGTCCAAAAGCGGCCATACCTTTGTGCCAGTACGCTCCTATCGCGGTGTTACAGCCTCTGACTCATTGAGCAGCGCATCCTGTGCCGCTCCCGCAGAAGGTGACTCCCAGTCATATGTGAATCCGCCATCCGGGCTGACGCCCACGCGCACCTGCTCGGTCGGCGTTTCCTCGGCCATGCGGCTCAATATCTGCCGCGATATCTCCGGCAGCATGGTGTTGCTGAGAATGTTGTCCACATTGCGCGCCCCGCTTTCAACTTCTGTGCAGCGCTTCGCCACTTCCTCGATGACCGCGTCGTCGCAGGTCATTGTGATTCTGTGGCTCTCCTGCAGGCGGCGCTGAATCTTGCCGATTTTAAGGAGAATGATCTTCTTGAGTGCTTCATCGCGTACCGGGAAGTAGGGAATAATGACCATGCGCCCGAGGAAGGCCGGCTTGAAAATCTTGTTCAGTTCCGGCTTCAATGCGAGCGCCAGTCCTTCGGAGTTCGGCATGGTCTCGGGGTCAGCCGTCAGCTTCATCAGCGTGTCGGTTCCCGCATTGCTAGTGAGAATGATGATGCAGTTCTTGAAGTCGATTGAGCGGCCTTCGCCATCCTCAAGATTGCCTTTGTCGAAGACCTGATAGAAAAGCTCCAGCACATCGTTGTGTGCCTTTTCCACTTCGTCGAGCAGAACCACTGAATACGGGCGGCGGCGCACCGCTTCAGTCAGCACGCCCCCTTCGCCATAGCCCACGTAGCCCGGAGGCGAGCCCTTCAGGGTAGAGACAGTATGCGCCTCTTGAAACTCCGACATATTGATCGTGATCAGATTGCGTTCACCCCCGTAGAGCAGGTCGGCAAGCGCCAGAGCAGTCTCGGTTTTTCCCACTCCGCTTGGCCCTACCAGCATGAACACGCCGACCGGCTTGACAGGATCATCGAGGCGCGCGCGCGACGTGATGATGCGCTGCGCAATGGCGGAGAGCGCGTGGTCCTGGCCGATCACGCGCTTGCGCAGATGGCCGTCCAGATCGAGAACGGTGGCAATCTCATCCTTCACCATCTTGCCCACCGGAATGCCGGTCCACGCAGAGATCACTTCGCCTACAATGTGCTCATTCACGCAGACATGAATAAGCGGATTTTG
>JAJZAL010000022.1 GCA_021799405.1 Acidobacteriota bacterium | reverse complement strand
CTCGCGAACACGATGTTCAGGTCATGGGTTACGTGGAAGATCGTCAGTTTTTGATCGCGCCAGACATCCCTCAAGAGCGATTGGACAGTCTCGCCGCCGGCCACATCCATGGCCGTGGTCGGCTCATCCAGAAACAGCACATTCGGACCCGATGCCAGCACCCAGGCAACCAGCATCCTTTGAAATTCTCCGCCCGAAAGGTGGCCGGCCCGTTGCTCCAGCACGGCTTCCCGCAGCCCGACAAGCGAGAGATACTGCAACACCTTCGCGCCCTGCACCTTCTTCAGTCGAAAGAACTCCTTCACCGTCAGCGGCAGATCTCTTACTGACATCTGATTCAGCCCCTGCGGCAGGTATCCGATCTTCGGTTTCCTGTACCAGTGCAGTTCGCCGCCATAGGGCACCAGGCCCACCAGTGCTTTTACCAGCACTGTCTTTCCTGATCCATTCGGACCCAATATCGTTACAAATTCACCTTCCTGCACGCGGAAGTTCACGTTGCGCACGATCGGCGTCCGATCCAGCGTCACACTGAAGTTTTTAACCTCCAGCAAGATCTTGCCCGGCCCGTCAGGAACCTCTTGCATGGCCATCTCCGTCTTTCATCCCGGAACACGCCGCCGAACTATCGCTGCTACCAATATGGATGCCGTCAGAAGATGCTCTGGCAACCGGCGACGCCCCGGGAAACAGCCGGAAGTGCAGCGAACTGCAACAGGTTGCGTCTGCGGCCCGCCGCGTCTGCCGTTCCTTTCCACGCAAGGCGGAACGATCTCTATTTCCCCTTGTCCAACCGTCCCGCCAATACGCTATCATGTCAGGGACCCAGCTTCGGGTTCGCCCGGTCGCTTAACTAAATCGCTTTTTCTAGCTGAAATGCTTCCAGGGTTGCTGTCCTCAGTTTCCGCGCAGTTTTCAGGAGTTTTATGTCGCGTTTGAATCGATATGTCGTTCTACTCACCCTCATTGCCACGCTGGGCGGACTGCTTTTCGGCTACGACACCGCCGTGATCAACGGCGCCGTCGGCAGCCTCAAGGCTTATTTCATCGATCCCCGATTCACCAACCTCGCCAACCCCGCCCAGGCCAACGCCGCCAGCTCGCTCCTCGGCTTTGTGGTTTCCAGCGCGCTCATCGGCTGCATCATCGGCGGGCTCCTTGGCGGATGGGTGAGCACCCGCATCGGCCGAAAACGCGGACTCGTCATCGCAGCCGTCCTGTTTCTGATCTCCGCACTTGGTGCCTCCGCGCCCGAGTTTCCCTTTGCCCCCATCGGCCACGGCGGACCCGGCTACATGATGAATTTTGTCCTTTACCGCATCCTCGGCGGCATTGGCGTGGGCCTGGCTTCCATGTTGTCGCCCATGTACATCGCCGAAATTGCCCCACCCAAGGTCCGCGGCAATCTCGTCGCCTGGAACCAGTTCGCCATCATCTTCGGCATGCTGGTCATTTACTTCGTCAATTTCGGAATCTCCAAAGCCGGTAGCGGCGATGCCTGGCTCAACACCATCGGCTGGCGCTACATGTTCCTTTCCGGCGCCATTCCCGCAACCCTGTTCCTGTTACTCCTGTTTTTCGTCCCGGAAACTCCCCGCTTCCTCATGATGAAGAACAAGGAGAACCGTGCCCGCGAAGTGCTCGCCAAACTCGTTTCCAGGGAAGAAGGCGAAAGGGAAATCGCCGACATCCGTGCCTCGCTGCGCCAGCACGCCTCCGGCAAGCTCTTTTCCTTTGGCATGCTTCTGGTCTTCAGCGGCGTCATGCTCTCCATCTTCCAGCAGTTTGTCGGCATCAATGTGGTGCTCTACTACGCCACTGACATTTTCGAAGGCATGGGCCTCACCACTAATGCCGCGCTCTTCCAGACCATCATTGTCGGTGCGGTCAACCTCACCTTCACAGTCGTCGCCATCCTCACCGTCGACAGATTTGGCCGCAGGCCGCTCCAGATTGTTGGCGCGCTGGTCATGGCCGTCAGCATGATCTCACTCGGTACGGAGTTGTGGCTTGGCGGCAAGGGCGTCCTCGCGCTCATCTGCATGCTCGTCTACACCGCCGGCTTTGCCGTTTCCTGGGGACCCGTCACGTGGGTGCTCCTCAGCGAAATCTTCCCCAACCAGATTCGCGGCAAGGCCATGGCCATCGCCGTCGCAGTCCAGTGGATCGCCAATTATCTCGTCAGTTGGACATTCCCCATTCTCAACAGCAATCCCTTCCTTGTGCGCCATTTCAACCACGGTTTCGCCTATTGGATCTACGGTGTCATGAGCATTCTGGCCGCTCTCTTTGTCTGGAGAACCGTGCCGGAAACCAAGGGCCGCTCCCTCGAGCAGATGGAAGCCTTGTGGCACTCCCTCAGCCGCAAAATCACCGCCGGCAAACCTGCCTGATCGCCCTGCCTCTCACTCTCATCGCGGGCCGGACTCACCTCCGGTCCGCTTCCTTTTGGTGCGCCCGGCAGGGCGCACTCACTTGGAGGTGGAAGGCCCGGCGGCTGCAGCAAGTGTCCTGAAACCAGCGGGCGCATAGCCAACGAAACGAACCTCACTCCGGCAACGAGAGACAGGAACCGCCCTTTGCGGAACCGCACGGCGCGTGGTGTGGGAGGACGGCGGGAGTGATCCCGCCTCCTACCCGATCACAACAATACGCGGCCGGACTCTCACATCGGGCCAATTCTTCCCACTTTGCTTCGACTGCGCTCGCTCCGTCTTACCGCAGCACGATCTCCACCACGTGCGGCCCCTTGAGCGTCCCCGGAATCATCGCCTTCGCCATCTTCCTGCCATCCAGCCGGAAGCTCTTCACCGTATCTCCCGCTCCCTTCAGCCGGATCGTCAGCACCGCCCCGCGATAATGCACGCCCACTAGCGACACATCGCCCCAGCCCCGCGGCAGCGTTGGCGCAAACTCAATCCCATCCGGATGGAACCGCATCCCGAAGAGATCGAAATACACCATCCGCAAATACGCCGTCGCCGACCACGTCTGGTCAGGCTGCGACTGCCAATGGTGGCCCGTCTGCCACCCTCCGTCGGGCCGCCCGCTCACTCCGTTGTAAATCTCGTAAAAATGCCCGCCCGAGTCATCCGAGAGTTCTGCCAATCCGCTCATCGCGTGCGCAAATGCCGCCGTATCTCCCGCACGCGCCGCCGCATCCCCCCAGTAGCCCTCCACCATCGGCCACACAATCGCGTTGTGCCGCCCCGGCCGATCCAGGCTGTACCGCGCAAAGGAAGGATACACATCCGGAATCCCATGCGGCAGCAGTTTCACATGACTCAGAATCGAATGCGCCTGCTCCGGCGTCGCCACGCCAAACAGAATCGCAAATGCCTGCCCTGAACTCTCCTGGTAATCCTCCAGCTTCCCCTGGAGCGGCCCCACTCCATGAATCAGATATCCAAAGCGCCCTTGGTTCGCGATCCAGAACCGCTCCCGAATCCTCGCCGCCAGCGCATTCGCCTGCCCGTCGAGCGCCGCAACTTCCTTCGCAGGCCGTCCCAGCGCCCGCGCCATCTTCGCCGCGCTCCGGTACGCCGAAACATACAGGCAGTTCGTGCTCAGCACCATCATCTTGTCAGCGCCTTTGTAATCCAGCACGAACGATCCCCGGCTCTCCTTCGCATCCGCCGGTGGCGCCGGATACCCCGCAATCCCGTCATTCAGAAACGCCGGCCCTTCAAACAGCCCATAGTGATCATTGAAGTGCTTCTCGCGGTCCGCCTGTAGCGTGTCCACCGCCGTCTGGTAAGCCCTGCCCAGAAAAGCAGCGTTGCCCGTCACCTCGTAGTGCTTCCACGCCGCCGTCACCCAGATGATCTGGTCCCACCACTCCTTATCCTGCTGTACGATCAGCCGGCCATTTTTCTCGCGCTTTACCACCGCCCACAGCGTATTGCGCGCCACCACCGGCTCCAGCAGATTCCCCGCATTCCAGCTGTTCACTGATGCATCCCGCGTCCACGGCTGATCATAGCCGCCGCCCGCGCGAATAAACGTCCCCGGAGGCGTCGTAATCAGCCCCGCCTGGTCGTAGCTCCCCGCGTCCGCGCTCTCCTTGATCGGAACCGTATTCACCACCATCAGATTCCGCACCGCCGCCCGATACGCCGCACCCAGCCTCGCCTCGGAATGCTTCCTGCTGAACCGCAACTCCGGCGCCCGAGCCCCCAAACCCTCCGCCCGGCTCGCTCCCAACAGGACCACCACCACCACCACCGTTGCTAATCTCCTCACCACCAGCCTGTTCCTTTCATTTGCGCAGTTCCAGACCCAAAGCGGCAGAGTATCAGATAAAAAACTCACTCCGAAGAGCCCGCGCCGCCCATACATCCCGCAACTGATAATCGAACCCTCACGGAAACCCTTCCCACTCAATGAGGATTGTTAGCGAAATACGGAAAACGAATGATTCTTAGGCCGGGATTGAAACTTCTTGGAATTCCACGAAATCAACTATGCCGCCATATCTTCCAGTGATAAAGCTGAATCTGGAGTCTAATTAGGACGTCTTCATATTTACCGATTAGTTCTATCAGGCGTTGATCATATTTGCTCTTTCCGCAACTCTCCGCAGATGAGAGTATTTCTTCTTTGACGAGCGGCACCTCCTAAGTTACGCTACAGGTGCCTTTTAAATTAACGCTGTAATGGACGCCATAGTGATGTCTCGGTTTCGCTGTGCTGGTCTTCGTCTGTTTCTCTTCGCGTCTGTTCTTGTCTTGGCCCTGAGCGCATGTTCGGGTAGCGGCAATTCATTTACTTCATCACCGACGCTAAGTTCTATCCAGGTTGCCCCTGCATCGCCCAGCGTGGCAGCCGGACTGACACAGCAACTTACCGCCACTGGCACATTATCGAACGGCTCAACCTCTGACCTCACGAATTCCGTTACCTGGTCTTCCCAAAACGCGGCCGTAGCTACGGTGAGTGCTTCTGGTCTGGTTACGGGACAATCTACCGGAACCGCGGTGATCACGGCGACGAGCGGCTCTATCAGCGGTTCGGTCACCATGACGGTGACGGCAGCCCAGATGATATCCATCGCGGTCACTCCGTCGAATCCCTCCCTGGCTGCAGGCCTGTCGCAACAACTGCAGGCAACCGCTAAATTTACCGATGGCTCAACGTCAGATGTTACGAGTTCTGTCACCTGGTCTTCCCAAAACACAGCCGTAGCTGCCGTCAGCTCGTCCGGCCTGCTCACGGGAAAAACTGTGGGCACCGCGGTGGTCACGGCAACCAGCGGCTCCATCAGTGCCTCCGTCACAGTGACTGTAACTCCTGCCCAGATGGTTACCATCGCGGTAAATCCGTCGAGTTTCTCCCTGGCGGCAGGTTTATCGCAGCAACTTCAGGCAACCGCAATCTTTACCGATGGCACAACTACTGACCTAACGAATTCCGCTACATGGTCTTCCCAGAACACAGCCGTGGCTACGGTCAGTGCGTCTGGCAGGGTCACGGGGCAATCTGTTGGCACGGCAGTAATTACCGCAACGAGCGGCTCCATCAGCGGATCAGCAACCATAACCGTGACACCCGCCCAGGTCGTCTCCATTGCCGTAACTCCCGCAACAGCTACAGTAGCCGCTGGATTGACCGAGCAATTCACGGCAACGGCTACCCTCACGGACGGCTCCACATCCGATATTACGAGTTCGGCAAACTGGACCTCCGCTACTCCGAGTGTTGCCACGGTCGACTCCACCGGCCTGGCAACGTCGCTCGTGCAAGGCGCGGCGACGATTACGGCAACTGCGGGCTCTGTGAGCGGATCGGCCACTCTCACCGTCGGCCCACCCGTTCTGGAGTCGATTACGATCACGCCAGGGCCTGCCACCATGCAGCTGGGCGCTTCTACCCCCCTGCAACTCACTGCTACCGGCGTCTATAGCGACAAGAGCACACAGGACCTGACCAGCCAGGTGACTTGGACAGCGGTCAACTCGCTGGTTGCCTCGGTCAATGCCTCAGGACAGGCTTCACCCTTGAGCGCTGGCTACACCACAGTAACCGTGACGGATGGCAGTATCTCGAGTTCGACTGCGCTGACGGTGCTGGCGACGCCACGTTATTTCTATGTCACCAGTGATTCGGGGCGGGATATCAGCCGGTTGGCGATTGATGCGAATAGCGGGCAGCCGCGATACACCGGATATCTGTTGACCGGCGATTTCAATAATGTTGGAGTGGGATGCCTGAGCATCAACCCCTCCGGCACAGTGGCTTATCTTACGACGCAGGTGAAAGCGACCAGCGGCACAGGTTACCTCGGCCAGATCAGCATCTACAACATCACTCAGAGCTCAGGGCAACTGAATTTCGTTTCCACTACCAGCAACCTTTCTATCGCTCTCGGATGCTTGCAGTTTGCCCCGGATGGAAAGTTCGCCTATGCGGTCAGCGGCCTGGATAACGCAGGCAATCAGTTGGGGATCTTCACCGTCAATTCTGATGCATCGCTGACGCTCGACAACACCATCCCTTTTCCATACTCTCCAATGAGCCTTGCGATCGATCCGCTGGGCAAGTTCCTCTATGTCGACGTATTAGACATCCCAGGCGGAACCTCAGGGAGCAGCTCAGTTTACGGCTACTCCATGGATGCTACTACCGGTGCGTTGACGTCATTGACCGGTAGTCCGTTCCCCCTGCCAACTGGGACTTTGGGGGCTCTTTCGTTCCACCCTTCAGGAAACTTCCTTTATGTGGCGAACGCGAATGGCAATACGGTCTCCGCATACACCGTAAACCGCCAGACTGGCGCGCTCTCAGCATCGCCCTTTTCGACGATAACGCCCTGCACAAATCCTCTTCAACTGCAGATTTCTCCGGATGGAGCGCACGCCTATGAAAGCTGTTTGAATCAGACCAACTCAATCGCTGCTTATGCTATAGCAGCAGATGGCAGCCTCACGCAGACGGCTTCGGTCAATCCGGGAGGGGTGGTCAATCAGATAGCAGTCGACCCTTCGGGGCAATACTTGTACGCTTCTATGCCTGACAATGATCGTTTCAAGCTTTATAAGCTCGGCGCCAATGGCAGCGTTACATTCGAACAACAGATTGCCGGAAGAAATAATATCTCGAGTACGGTGGTGATGGGCGGCACTACACCCGTCCAATGGACCACGACCAATGCCTATGTGACCTCTGCCGGGAATGACGCGGAAACTCCTTATACGGTCAATTCTGACGGTACGCTGACCGCGGGTACGAGTGCACCCACCAACACCGGACCGTTTTCGGCAACCATGTTGCCCTGGGACTCCTACCTGCTGCTCGCGACGCAGGCTGCCGCTCCCAATCTCGATGGCTATCTCGCTGCAGGCAATTCAATCAGCCTGAAGTCCACAACCGGAACCGTGAACTCGGTCGGCGGCGTCGTGATAGATCCGAATGGAAATGAGGCCTACGCATCTGATCCGTCTTCTGGTCTGGTCTACGTCTACAGCGGCAAAGGGTTCTGGACCTCGGCCGGTCTCACCTTCACAGCCGGGGCCGGAGCCGGACCCGTCATCATGGACCCCTCGGGCCGATATCTCATCGTTGCCAATCAGACCGAGCAGAGCATTTCGCTCATCCAGCCCGCAGGGGCGGCGGCCACCCCGAACGTCCTTTTGACATACACCCCCCTCGCACTGGCGATTGATCCTACAGGCAACTTCCTCTTTGTCGCTGGCGGTGACGGTTATCTGCACATGCTGGTCAGCGACGGCCAGGGAAATCTCAATGAATCTTCCAAGCCTGCCCTTGCCGGAAACATGCAGTCGGTTGCCGTCGATCCGATGGCTGATTTTGTTTACGCCGCCGGTGCGGGCGGCCTGCAAGCTTTCAGCTACGACCCTGCAGCGGTCACTCTCACCCCGGTGAGTCTCAATATCGCGGTCCCGCTCACGAATGCCACCGGTGTCTATGTAGATCCCAGCGGCAAATTCCTTTATGTCTCGGTTAGTTCCAGCACAACCAATGCGCTTTATCTATTCACGATCAACAGCGATGGCACTCTTACCGCTTCCACCTCCAATCCGGTGGCAAACCCCCAGGATGCAACCTCGATGGTTTTCCATGCGCAGGTGCAGTAGCTTTGCAGAGCCCGCTATTTTCCCGGGTCGCTTTGCGGCCTGATCTTGAATCAGGCCATCACTCTCATTGAATTGGATTTGGACGGAGCCAGAAGACTGCGACACTAGAACTGGTCTCATAAACTCTCCGCGCCGGGTGAGGCCTCGCATGAGACCCGCCATCGAAGCGGGGCTCATGCTTTTCGTCGAAGCCGCTACGCGATTTATGAGACCAGTTTCAGGAATACGCCATGGGCAGCATCACCCGGAAATCTCCACAACAATCCTGCCGGAAATTACCCCTCAAACTGCTACTCTGAATCTAGGGCATCGCAAAAGGGAACTGCGCACACCCCCTCTTCATCCATCCCGGACAAGTCAGAATTACCTACCCCCAGCTTCGTGTTGATTCTAAAAGACTTACGAGCCATACCCTCTCGTAACTCATCTAGTTTCAACACCTTACAAGACATTAATGATGCCTGTAAAAGTGAATCTGCTCACCTCGGAGCAGCCGCCTGCAGAGGAATCTCCGGTCGGCAGAGCGTAACCTCAGGCGCACATGCTGGCATCGGGAGGCATCACCGGAAAAGCGTCCATCTATACGATTAATATCGTATAGATCGCATAAAAGCGCAGGATTGCTCACCCCCTGTAACTGATATGAAACAAAAGGCTTACACGCCTAATCACTACGTAACATCAAGATTCTATGCAACTTACTATTCGATGGTCAGAAGATCTAAAAATCGTAGGGCACACCCACATCCTCGTGCCCCTCTTAACTGGCCGGAAGAGTAAACCCTGCTGTCTGCGTCACGTAACACTGCCGTAAACATCATTCCGTGCGAGACTATATGGTCATGCACGCCCAGCCGCCCTTTACGGATGTTCCCGGAGCCATCGCTGAAGTCCGCGCCGGCCGGATGATCGTCGTCGTCGACGACGAAGACCGAGAAAACGAAGGCGACCTGACTCTCGCCGCCGAATTCGTCACCCCTGAGGCCATCAATTTCATGGCCCGCCACGGTCGCGGCCTCATCTGCCTCACGCTCACCGAGGAGCGCGCCGACTTTCTGCGCCTCAACCCCATGGTGCAGCAGAACTCGTCGAAATTCGGCACCGCCTTCACCGAAACCATCGAAGCCCGTGAAGGCGTTACCACCGGCATCAGCGCCCACGACCGCGCCCACACCATCCGGGTCGCCATCGACCCTGCCTCCACAGCGCACGACCTCGCCCGGCCTGGCCATGTTTTTCCGTTGCGCGCCCGCAAGGGCGGCGTCCTCGTTCGCGCCGGACAAACCGAGGCCTCTGTTGACCTCGCCCGCATGGCCGGCCTGATTCCCGCCGGCGTCATCTGCGAAATCATGCGTGACGACGGCTCCATGGCCCGCGTCCCGGACCTCATCGACTTCTGCACACGGCACGGCCTCAAAATGCTCACCGTCGCCGAGCTCATCCGCTACCGCCTCCAGAACGAGCGCTATATCTATCGCGTCGCCGAGGGAACCCTCCCCACGTCCTACGGCGACTTCCGGATGATTGCCTACGAGAGCGAAGTCGGCGCTGAGGAAAGCCATCTCGCGCTCGTCCGCGGCGACGTCCACACCCATCCTCAAGAAGAAGAAACCGAACCCGTCCTCGTCCGCGTCCACTCACATTGCATCGCCGGAGACATCTTCGGAGCCTCGGTTTGCGACTGCCAGAGTGTCCTGCACGAATCCATGCGGATGATCGCCGAAGCAGGCCGCGGCGCACTCATCTACCTCCACAACACGGGCAGGGGATTCGGCATTGACAAAAGCACGGATCCTCCACGCATCGTCTATCACTCCAAAGATCGCAAAGACGAAACTCGCGCCGAATCCAGCGAACGCCACCAGCGCATCCTGCGTCAGGTCGGTCTCGGTGGCCAGATCCTGGCAGACCTCGGCATCCAGAAGATCCGCCTGCTCTCCAACACCCCCACGCACGTCCCCGCGCTTCAGGGCTTCAATGTCGAAATTGTGGAGCAGGTCCCCATTCCATCCAGGTTGGCCGCGATGCGCTCCTGAACCGCTGGCCGGTCACCCGGCAATGGCCAGCCCGGCAACAGGTTGGCAGACGCAAGCTCGTGACGCAACTGCGTCACGTTGCGGAACTGGACCGCGTGCAGCCCAAGCTGCCGCGCCGCCTCAATATTCACTGGCTTGTCGTCGATAAAGAGTGCCTCGCCTGCGGCAATCCCCAGTTTGTCGCAGGTATACGTGTAGATTGCTGCATCTGGCTTGGCAATCTTCAACTCGCAGGAGAAGGTCTGCTGCGTAAAGTGTTGCAGCCACGCGAATTCCT
Organism: Acidobacteriota bacterium; assembly: GCA_021799405.1. The sequence continues at coordinate 24,600 of JAJZAL010000022.1, read as the reverse complement.
GCTGCACGTAGCGCATCATCTCCTCGCCCATGTTCGAGAGAATCGCCGTCCGCATCCCCCGATCCTGCAAAGCTGCGGCCCAGACCAGCATCTCTTCGTTCAGAGTCGCCCACATCAGCACATCCTGCTCAATCAGCTCTTCTATCTGATCTGTCCCGAGCATCACGCCCGTGTCGGTCAGAATCCGCTGCCAGTAGGTCGCGCCGTTCAGGTGGCCCAGGTCGTATTCATGGCGATACCGCCAGTAGTGCTCCTCAAACACCGCGTGCCCAAGGCCGGTAATCTCCAGCAGCCTCTGATGCGCTGCAGGATCCTGGGCGTTACTGAGCACCATTCCATAGTCAAAAATAACGCCGCGAATCGCCATGCACGCTCCTTCGGTCAGGCCAGGCCAGCAAACTGAATCCACTTCCTGTCCTTATTATGACGGCCTTCCTTGTCCAGCACCCTGTGAATCCTTCCGCAAAAGCCATCCCAGGACCAACTCTCCTATCCGCTGCAGGACAGGGCAGAATGAATACATGCCCGTAAACTTTGCCCGTCGCACAAACTGGGACCTGGCCATGTCCGAAACAGCCCGCGCGCTCGAAGAGGCCGGTAACAGTGGCCAGGCCGTCTGCAACCTTACAGTCTCCAACCCCACTATCTGCGGCTTCCAGTACAACGAACAAGCAATTGTGGCGGCGTTATCGGTCCCTGCTGTCTTCTATTACGAGCCCGATCCACGCGGCATGCTTCATGCCCGTGAGGCTGTTTGTGACTACTACGCCACTCACTCCGCGTCGCTCCCGCCTGAGCATCTCTTCCTCACCACCAGCACCAGTGAAGCCTACAGCTCCCTCTTCCGCCTCCTCTGCAATCCCGACGACGAAGTTCTCATCGCCCAGCCCAGCTACCCCCTTTTCGACTTCCTTGCTCAGATATGCGACGTCCGCCTTGTCCCTTACCAGCTCTTTTACGACCATGGCTGGCACATCGACTTGGCAGGGCTCCGGCAGCAGATCACGCCCCGCACCCGCGCCATTGCGCTCGTCCATCCCAACAACCCGACGGGGCATTTCACCTCGGCTGTTGAGCGGGCGCAGCTCGAAGAGATCTGCGCCGAGCACGGCCTTGCCCTCATCGTCGACGAGGTCTTCCTCGACTTTCCCCTGGACGGCCAAAAGCCGCAAAGCTTTGCCGCTGGCGATCATCCGACCCTGACCTTTGTCCTGAGCGGCCTCAGCAAGATCTGCGGACTGCCGCAAATGAAAGCCTCCTGGATCGCTGCCTTCGGGCCGGACAGGGAAGTGAAGTCTGCTCTCGACCGTCTGGAGGTCATCGCCGACACCTATCTCTCCATGAACGCCCCCATCCAGCACGCCCTTCCGTCCTGGCTCGCTGGGCGCAATCTGATTCAGGAGCAGATCCGTTCGCGCTGCCGCGCAAATCTCGCCACGCTGGACCAGCTGCTGGCCAAACGCACTCTCATCAGCCGTCTCGAGGTTGAGGCAGGCTGGTACGCCATCCTCCGGGTCCCGGCTCTCATGGACGACGAGGAACTGGCCGCACTGCTCATTCGTGAACACGATGTCGCCGTCCATCCCGGCCATTTCTTCGCGTTTCCTGACACTGGATGGCTCGTCGTCAGCCTCCTCTCGCCCCAACGGTGCTTTTCCCGCGGAATTGAATCTATCTCCCGATTTTTCAGATGATTAGATCTCCCTTTCTCAAGTACTGTTGCGCAACTTGATTCCGGTAAAGTGTGACATTTAAACCACCTCGATAACCATCTGAAAATACGTAGTTTGTGAAATTATCGAATATACATCGCGACACAAAGCGAAAATTGTGGCTCAAAAATTGCTAGACGCGGACTTTGTTGCCGGTAATTCCGAGTCAAATTGTTATTCTGAAAATAGAGGCACAAGAAAAACAGCTGTCACCAGGCGGTGCTAACCCCAATTTTTTTTGAAGTACAGCCGGTCGTCGTTCGGCATCCGTACCGATGCTTCTCTAAAGTGATCCATCATCCCAGCAGTGAAAGCCGAAACAGAGGAAAATATTTGTATGGTCCTCGAAACCTTTCCCGTCGGCATGCTGCAATGCAACTGCACGCTGCTTGGCGACGAAACAACCGGCGAAGCCATGGTCATTGACCCCGGCGATAATGTGCCGGAAATCCTCTCGCGGCTTGCTGCCCACCGCCTTACCCTCAAGCAGATCGTCGTAACCCATGCGCACATCGATCATGTTGGTGGAGCACTCCAGCTCAAGCGCGCGACCGGCGCACCCATCCTGCTCAACCAGAATGACTTACCGCTACTCCGCCTGATGGACGTACAGGCCGGATGGCTGGGGATCACCACGCCTGAGGTGGCGCCTCCGGATGAGAGCGCCGAGCACGGCATGACGCTCGGAATCTCTGGACATCCCGCCGAAGTCATTCACACTCCCGGCCATACGCCGGGCAGTATTTGCCTTTACTTCGCCCCGGACCACCTGCTGCTGGCCGGAGACACGCTCTTCGCGGGCTCCATCGGCCGCACAGACCTGCCGGGTGGCGACGGGCGCCAAATTTTGCGTTCCATTCATGATCGCCTCCTGGTGCTGCCAGACGACCTGCGTGTCATCCCAGGCCACGGCCCGGAAACCACTCTCGGCCACGAGCGGAAGACCAACCCGTTCCTGGTGGCCAGATAGCCTCAATCCCATAAACTTGTCTTATGGCAGTAAGAAAAGAATGGACAGAATGGCACCTTACGCCGCGTGGATGGGAACGCGGGGCAACACGCGTCCATGGCAGAGGCAACGACTGGGCCGCAGAACCAGAGGACCGGGTGGCAAGCTGGGTGTATTCCGAGACTGAAACCAGCGTCGGTGTGCGCAGGCATGCCGAACCCACGTGGGACAACAAAGTTCCCTCGCAGATCAATGAACTGCTGACCCGCTTTGGACCCTGTCCTGAGAGGTTATAGAGATCTGCGCCTACTCGGCCACGACCTGGGTCGATTCCGGCACTGAGGACAGCCCGAAACCCAGCGTCAGAACCACCAGCAGAACGGCTCCCGCAGCCGGCACCATCAACCCCAGGCGTAGGGAATGGGCCGAGCTCGAAACGATACCCGTGATCCATGGCAGGATGGCCCCGCCAAAGCCCGAAACCGTAAAAACCCAGCCGGTATGCTTCGATTCGCCGGCGCGCTCCATGAACAATGCCAGCACCAGTGGGTAAATCGGGCCGAGTGAAAAGCCCGTCCAAACGGCGCCTGCGAGCAGCAGCCACGGCGAGTGTGCCCACACCAGCATCACCACGCCCGCAACCAGGGAAAATACCGACAGCCGAAACAAGCGCGCATCTGTCATGTGGTTGAGAAGGACCGGCGCCACCCCACGCCCCGCCAGCAGCGCTCCCCAGAAACACGCAGTGGCAAGGCTGCTGCTCGTAAAGCTCCAGTCCACTGCCCGTAATCCAAAGGTAGTCATCCAATTTCCAACATCGGTCTCGATGCCAACATACAGAAATCCCGCAATCGCGAAAATGACGACCGTGGAGATCGCCGTATCAAGCACCCGCATCCTCCCCCGCACCTGGGGCGGAGCCTCGAATCGCTCCAGAAGCGGCAGCACGGCGAATGGTCCCGAAATCAACGCCACGGCGATGCCGAGCCCCGCTGCCGTCACATGGCCGTGGATCTTGGCCAGTGCCAACGGGCATAGGGTGGAACCGATGCTCCAGCAGAAATTCAGAAACGAGAGTGCCGCTCCGCGCCGCTCGGGATACATCCGTCCCACCAGCAGGCTGGTCGAGGTCATGGCCATTCCCAGTCCAACGCCGTAGATCGCAATGGCGGCGATCCCCATCTGACGCGGAGCAGCCACAAGCATGGCTCCGGCCACGGGAATCAGCAAATAACCAATCGCCAGGGTGCGGGGAAAACGGCGCCGGACAAATAGTGCACCAGACGAACTCCCTGCAAACAGGGTCAGAAGGAGGGTTCCCGACTGGCTGTCGGTCAGATGGAACTCGGCTGCAATCCGCGGTAGCACTGCACCCAGCAGTACGGTCATGGCCCCGGTACTCAGAAAGCCCAGGTAGAGCAGGAAAATGGGAAGCCGCGGACGGTATTTCAGAAGAGATGCCACCCTGAAATTAAACAACAGCCCGGGTTGACCTGGCTCTCTGCTTCGACGCATACCGTGAAACATCGGGGCTGGGCCCGCTGGACTCGCGCACCATGAGCTGAGGCTTCACGGCAATCTCAGGACGTGGCGTCATCGAGGAGTGGATCTGGCTGAGCAGTGTTTCTGCAGCCAGCTTGCCCATATGGTGCAACGGCTGCCTCACGGTGGTCAGGCTCGGCGTCTGAAAGGCGGCATGCTCAATATCGTCAAAGCCAACAACGGAAACATCTTCGGGAATGCGCAGTCCGGCCTCCCGAATGGCGCGCATCGCGCCGATGGCCGCCATATCGTTGAAACAAAAGATCGCCGTGAAATGTCGCCCTCTTTGCAACAGCCTGCGTACCGGCGGGTAGCCCAATTCCGGCGAACTGATGTCGCGCTCCAGGTGAATCGTCAGTTCAGGACTTACATGAAGGCCAAGCTTAGCCGCGCTCGCCACGGTGCTCGTCCAGCGAATCTCCGAGTCAGAGCTGTATGGCTGGCCCCGCATAAAGGCAATCTCGCGATGGCCAAGCTGATACAGGTGCTTGAGCGCCAGTTCCGCCGCGCGGTGGTGGTCCAGCACCACGTTGGTAATACCCGGCATGGTTTTGTGGCCGGCCACGGCAACTGCGGGAACGGGAAGGTCGTGTTCCAGATGGGTATCGATCGCGATAATTCCCTCGGCCCCGCGCCCCAGGAACATGCGGGGGTATTGCTCAATGAGATCAGTGCGGTGCCGATGGTGAGCGATGAAATAGAAGTAGTCGTTCTCAAGCAGGTAGTCCCCGATTCCGGTCATCACCTCAGTGTGATAGCCGTCGGAGAGCACCGGCACGAGAATCCCGATGGTCTGCGTGCGGCGGTTCCGCAGCGACCGGGCTACAAAGCTGGGCTGGTATTTGAACTTCCGCGCCGCCTCGCGAATACGCTCGCGCGTCGGCTCGGGAATCGACCGGCCGGGAACATCATTGAGCACCACCGAAATCGTTGCCGGGTTCAGATCAAGGTATTCAGCCAGGGATTTGAGCGTAACCGGTTGCTCCGGTTCGCGGCCATTCCGCTTGTTTCTTGTCATGCTTGTGAACGATCCCTTTCACTCCAGGCTCAACCGGATCTCGCCTCGTTCTCACTCTTCCTGGGCCGGCGAAACATCCTGACCTGCAAATTGACTTCCAATTCTAAGCCATGAAGGCAAAGCCTTGCCTCAATTTCAGCCTGTTTGCCGGCAAAAGGGAAGTGACTGAATGCAAACCGGCTAGCACTCTACGTCCCTGGACGACTGTAGGGGCGGCCACGATACAAAGCCATTGCCTCGACGGACCGGACGCACACAACCACGGCCGTTGCGTTGTCTGAGGCGTCCGCAGCGATGGCCTCGCACACCAGGTCTCGCGCGATAGCCGGTGCATCCTCCTCGTGCCCCGCAACACTGCGCGCCATACCATCGCCGCCGAGTTTCGCGTACAGACCGTCGCTGCAAAGAATCAGTGTGTCACGGGGCCGCAGTGCAATCGTTGTGCAGTCGGCCGCCACAAAACGCTCCACGCCGAGTGTGCGCGTGAGGATGTGGCGCGACTCAGAAGCTTCAGCCTCCACCTCTGAAATCAGCCCTTGCCGCCGCTGTTCTTCAACCCAGCTGTGATCCTGCGTCAATAGCTCGGCATGTCTGTCGCGAACCAGGTAGCACCGCGAGTCGCCCACATGCGCGATGGTTGCCTGGTCGTAGCGCAGTGCACAAGCGACCACGGTCGTAGCCATGCGCTGATGGCGCCATTGTGGGTTCAGCGTATCGTCGTAAACTATGGCGTTGGCATGCTGAATAAGACGCGGCAGAAGAGTCGAAAGCGAAGTATGCTCTTCAGCGACCGCAAAACCCTCAGCAATCACTTGCACCGCTTTTGAGGACGCTACTCCGCCGGCGTTCAGCCCGCCCACACCGTCTGCCAATGCAAACAGCCATCCGCGTGTCTGTATCTCCCGGCGCGAGCGGGGAACAAATGAACAGGTAGCGTCCTCGTTCCGGGGACGCAGACCTGCATCGGTCGCCTCGCCGTATGTGATGTCCAGCACGATCCAGTGTCCTCGCTCATCAGCACCGGTAAGTCTTGCGACGCCTCGGCTTCCGGTGAACGTACGCTATTCCTATCAATGCAATCGACCCATGAGGAATACCTAAGGGCGCCGGGATTTCCGCCGCAACAGGCCCTTTTATACTGAAGTAAAAATCCCTTGTGATTTGAGAAATCCTTGTGCATCCTTTGGAAAGGATGTGGTACCACCGGGCCAAGCATTACTGGGCACCGTTGCCCGAAATCCTGTAGAGATACAGAGTCATTTTCAGCACACACGGTCAGCCGGACGTTTCGGCAGTCCAGAATGAACGGATGAAGGCAATATAGGATGGCATACGAGCAGCGCCAGAATTCTCCCAGTGAGGAACGTGGTGAATTATTTTCCACCCGACTCCCATGAACTGACCGCGCTGAGCCATCTGATCGCCAGCACTACGCAGCTCGATTTGCATCGCAAACCGGGAGCGCAGCTTGCTGAACGAATTAGGGTGGCTCTGCGACTCGAGGCAGTGGCTATTTTCGACGCGGACCTTGACGAAACTTACCAGGCGGGAACCTGGTGGCCGGCCGTCGAGAATCAAATCCGCAATGTCTATGTATTTGAGACCATGCGCGATGAGCCGGTTACCGGACAACGGCAGCGCGTATTGCGAATCGGTGGATTGCCCATTGGTTCATTGCTGCTGCGGGGCGAAGCCAGCTCTTCCACGGCAGACGCCGTGGCCGCGCTGGTGGCGATTACTTTCGACCGATACCACTCCTTCGCAAATGAAACCCGCATCGAAAGCGCCCGCCGGGCCGAGCAATTGCGTACCACGGTTCTCGATCATCTGGCCCACGCCTACAAGACGCCTCTCACCGCGATTCGCGCCGCCAGTTCCGGACTGGCGGAAACGGGCAATTTCACTCCTGCACAGAGCTCCCTGCTTGCCCTGATCGACGAACAGACACAGCTGCTCGACCAGCTCACGACTCAACTTCTGCAGACATCGCGGCTGGAAGCCCATGATCTTGCGCTTCATGCAGAGCGCATCTCTGCGCTCGCTCTCATTGAAGAGGCAATCGCAGAAGCGCGTGAGCAACTGACGGGTATGCGCGTCAGCATCTCTGTCACCCCGGAAGACCTCGTGTTGTGCGGTGACCGCAGCTTGCTGAGGGCCATGCTGACTCAGTTTGTCGACAATGCAGGGAAGTATGGACAGGCAGGAACGGTCGTTACGATCAGTGCCTTACGGCGTGCCGGCGCCCTGCTGTTTTCGGTGCACAATTTCGGACCTGCCATTCCAGCCGAGGAACAGGAACATATCTTTGAGCGCTACTTCCGCGCTTCCGGCACCTCGATGCGGGCGTCGGGTACAGGTGTCGGGCTTTCGATTGCGCGTCACGCCGCACAGGCACATGGTGGCGATGTTTGGGTGACCAGCGACGCCGAACGCGGAACCACCTTTTATGCCTCCGTGCCTGCGGAGACCGAGGAGTTGTGCACTTCATGACCGAAAATACAGTACGCATTCTGTTGGTGGATGACGAAGCCGCCATACGGCGTGCATTACGAACCACACTGCAGGAGCTTGGGTTTGATACTGTGGAAGCCTCGCGCGGCGAGGAAGCACTGCACTTAGCGCGTTCGCAATCCTTTGACGTGGTGCTCTTGGACCTCAACATGCCAGGAATTGGCGGCATAAAAACCTTGGAACGACTTCGTGCGGCCTATCCCCGCCTGCCAATCCTGATTCTCACTGTCCGCAGTGAAGAACACGACAAGGTCGACGCGCTGGAACGTGGCGCCGATGACTACATCACCAAACCCTTCAGTATGCGTGAGTGCGTGGCGCGCATTCGCACTGCAATTCGGCGATCGAAGGCTCCCGATCGCCCGGACAACGCGCCGCTTGAAGTCGGCGACATTCGCCTGCTACCGGAACGCAGGCTGGTCTATAAGTCAGGGCAGCCGGTTCACCTCACACCCAAGGAATACGACATCCTCTATTACCTGATGACGAATGCAGGCCGCGCTGTAACGCACGGCAAATTGCTCACCACGGTGTGGGGAGCCGACTACCGGCAGGAGATCGACTATCTGCGCACCTTCGTCCGTCAACTGCGGAAGAAGATCGAGGAGGATCCTTCGAATCCGAAGTACTTGCTAACAGATGCCTATGTCGGCTATCGATTCGCCGAATCGCTGGCTGGCGACCCCGGTACAGGTATGACGCAATAAGAGCGTTCGGTCCCTGTTACAAAAGCCCCGAACGGATGTTCGGGGCTTCTTGCCCTTCGTGCCTTGAACTGGCCGGGGTTCGTTGGGAACGAGGACAGACCGCTCGATCGATGAGTTCTTCGATGGCGGCCCTGCAGGCTAACGCAGATCCCGTCAGCTTTGGCACCACTCATGGTGCTTCACACTTAGATAAGCATCATGAATCTAGAAGAGGTTCCATAACGCCTGATTGTAAACCTCATGATGGTATTGCACCTCAGCCGGTTTCACAAAAGTGCCCAGCAAGCGTGCGCAGCGATCAGCTGATGCCTGCTTGAGATCCACGTAGCGCGACTTGACGTCTTCGCCGAGAATCTTCGTGATCCACTCCGACGCGCGGAAATCGTGCAGCGCGGCATGAATGTCGCTGGGCAGGTAACGCTCGGCTTGACGCAGACCCTCCATGCTGAGCGTCGTGCCTTCCAGCCCCGTTTTGAAGACCGCGTAGAGCGTGAGGTAAGGATTGGCATCCGGAGCGACTGAGCGAAGCTCCACGCGGGCGGACTTCGAATTTCCAATAGGAATACGGACCATCGAGCCCCGGTCGGTGGCCGAGGCCTTGATCTGGTTTGGCGCCTCGAAGTGAGGATCGAGACGGCGGTAGGAATTCACGCTGGAATTGAGAATCAGGCAAATATCGAGCGCATGCGACAGGATGCGATCGACGAATTCCCAGCCGAAGGTCGAAATCTTCTCGATTCCCTCGGGATCCCACATCAGGTTGGCGCCATCCTTGGAAACGGAAAGGTTGGTATGCATGCCACTGCCGTTGACACCAACCACCGGCTTGGGCAGAAAGGATGCCGTATAGCCCATATTATTGGCGATCTGGCGGGCCAGCAGCTTGTAAAGCTGGATCTGATCCGCAGCGGCTACGACTTCGCCATAGCCGTAGTTGATTTCAAACTGCGAGGGAGCCACTTCCGGATGGTCTTTCTCATTCTGAAAACCCATCGCGCGCTGCACTTCGGCCGCGGTGTCAATGAAGCGGCGCAGCGGATCGCCCGGGAGGGAGTGATAATAGCCACCGGTATTGACGAACTCGAATTTGCCGGTCAGGTGGAAGGTTCGCTCGGCCTCGGCACCACTGAACAGGAAGCCCTCGATCTCGTTGGCGGCATTCAGCGTATATCCCTTTTCCTCAAAGAGTTTCTTGGCGTATGCCTGCAACACGCCGCGCAGGTCACCGGAGTACGGGGTGCCATTCTTGTCGATGACCGAGCCGAAAACGACCACCTTCCCGCTTCCGAAAACGTCGGCTGGAACCCAGTAAAAGGCACTCCAGTCGATGCCCAGCCGCAGGTCGCTTTCCTTTTGCGCGGTAAAGCCGCGAATCGACGAACCGTCGAAGGTGAGGTTGTCGTAGCTCTTGAGCAGGAACTTCTTGTCGTAGTCCAGCAGGTGCAGGCGGCCTTCGAGGTCACTGAACAGAACAGTAACGGCCTTGATACGCTTCTCGTCGGTGAGATATTTCAGGCGCTCTTCGCGAACCTCATCTTCGGGTACGCGGCTTAGACGTTCAGCCTTGGCTTTCAGATTCAGCTCTTCCAGTTCTTCATAACTCAGTGCGAGGAAATTACGGTACTCGCTCGACATGAATGTGTCTCCTCCAATGCTGTGCCCCGACGTGGGGGTCACACTCTGACACTATGGACAAGGGCATGAGGATTCCATGAAGATGCGGGGACAGATCTAATCATCCGTTCGACTTGCGCGTTAGCGGCGGCCGGAGAGCAGCAGCATCGCAGCAAATAACGCCAGCGGGATAATGGCCAGCACGGCATAGTAAAGCACCTTGCGCCAGGTCCCTGCGCTGCGCTTCTTCCAGTCGCGCAGCTCCGCGCGTTCTGAGACGCCAACTCTGTCAAGATTTTCGAGATCCCAGGCAAACGCATGTGCTGTGGGGTAGCGATTGTGCGGGTCACGCTCCAGTGCACGATAGAGAACTTCCTGAAGGTGTGGGCTGATTCCCGGGTTGACCTCGCGCGGCGGCGTGGGATGGTTGATGAGCCGGTCGTTCATCACGGCTAGCGGTGAAGGCCCGGAAAACGGCGTTGCACCGGTGAGCATCTCGTAAAGCATCACACCCAGCGAATAGAGATCAGAACGGGCGTCGCCGCGTTTGCCCTTCACCTGCTCGGGGGAAATGTAGTCAGGGCTGCCGAGCGCTTGAGTGTAGCCGGTATAGGTGACGCGCTTGGCGCCTTCCTTGGACGCGATCCCGAAGTCGATGAGCTTGATATGGTCTTGTTCGTCGACCATGATGTTTTCGGGCTTTAGGTCGCGGTGGACCACGCCGTGATTGTGAATATACTCGAGCGCATGCAGAATGCCGACGGTGATACGGATGGCACGCTCGGGAGGCAGCTTGCCCTGCTCATTCAGAATGGTCCGCAGTAGTTTGCCTGGCACCCACTCCATCACCATGAAGGTTCGCGAATGGTCGTGGTGCGGGAAAATCTGCATCACGTTGGGGTGATGCATGGAGGTACCAATTTCCTCCTCGCGCTTGAAGCGCTCGGAGAAAACGGGATCGACTTCCATGGAAGCGTGCGGCACCTTGATAGCAACCTGCCGGCCACTCTGCATATCGGTCGCACGAAAAACGGTCGTCATGCCGGTTTCGGCAACCACGGCATCAATGCGGTAGTGGTCGAGTGTATCCCCGACATCGACTTCAGTGTGCGTCGTCATGAATGGTTCGTCATCGACCCGCGACCGGCCACGGGCAATTCGGATTTTTGAACTTTAGCCATGCAGGGGCTCTGGCATGGCTGAAGTATAGTCAGCAATGACATAAGGAATACGTGAAGGTACTGCGACATTTTGGGTTTTGTCGCGCTTATTTCAACCCTCGCCTTTTGTGTGACTCATCGTGGCAGAAAATCATCCCCGTAAATCACAAATTCCGGGTACGCTCCAGCACCGAGTTCGTGCAGGTCCATGCCAAGACGCTCGCCTTCCGGAGTGGTGCGGAAGGGGAATACCTTGTTCACGAGCCAGAAGCAGCCGTAAGCAAACGGCAGCACCAATCCTAGTAGCGTCCCGATGCCGATTAGTTGCGCCAGCATTTGTCCCGGCGGAAATGATCCCATGAATCCCAGCGCAAATAGGCCCCATAAGCCGGCGATGCCATGAACAGCAATCGCCCCCGAGGGGTCGTCAACGCGTCCGTAGACCTCAAGGAGCTCGACGAGCCAGGGCAATGCACCCCCAATCAGTGCGCCCGCGATCATAGCAGCGGCGGGGGAGGCATAGGCGGCAATGGCGCTGCTGGTCACAAGCCCGGCAACCCATCCGTTCGCGCAAAGTGAGGCATCAGGCTTACCAAAACGAATGCGCGTGATAAACAGGGCTGCAAGCAGAGCCATGGCCGAACAGAGCAGTGTATTGATCGCCACCGGAACCAGCAGCTGCGGCGTGGTGCCGGCAAAGAGCGTGGCGCCGAGCAGGTTGAAGGCGAGCCATCCCGGCAACAGCAGCATGCAGCCGAAAAGGACGTAAATCATGTGGTGGCCGGGAATGGCCCGTGGCGCCTCGGAACCCGAAAATTTAGTGCTCCGCGGGCCAAGTAGCCAGACAACAACCAGCGCCGTGATGCCGCCAAACGCCTGTACCGTAGCCGCTCCGCCAGGGTCGAGAAAACCGGACCCGATTTGGAAGCTTGCTCCAAGAGCAGACAACCACCCTCCACCCCAGACCCAGTGAGTGAAGACAGGAAAGAGAAGCCCGCCAATGAGAACCGAGGCCAGTCCGATGGCGCGCAGCCGCCAGCGGTCCGCACCTGCACCCCATGGAATGAGTGCAGCCAAACCGACAGCAAATATCTCAAAGGCAGCGGCATAACCTGGCAGGGAACCGTCCCATTGCAAACCGCTGAAAAAAAGCCCGGTCCCGCCGATCCAGTCGAGCCGTGCTGAGCCGAGGACCATCGAGTACGACGTCATGCCCTGGAAGCCGGCAAAGGAAAAGCCCAGAATGCAGAACGCGACGGCTGATACGGATACCGCCAGAAGAGCTCCGAGCAGGGACTGCGCCGCGCTGCGCGAGCGGCCGAGCCCCGTGTTGAGGAGCGCTAGTCCAGCCAGTGCCAGCGGCAATCCCGCTATGAGCACAATGCAGAGAACGGCGATGGGCTCGTCAGCGTACATCATGCTCGGCCTCCTGTTTCAGAACGATGGTGCAAGCCGACCATCGCGAGGCCGAGCAACTCGACCAGCAGGCCGGCGATGACAAAGACGTACCGCAAAACCGGCGTAGACAAGAGGACAATTGAGAATAGCAGGACAATCCATCCGGCAACCAAAAGCGCCAGACCAGCCAAACGCGTTTGCAGCGTTAATGTCGTCATGCCGCTCATGATAGTGCATTTTCAGGTAACGGATGCTAGCGAATGCAGTCTTTCTTGCGCGGAAGCGAACCCGGAACACACCTGGCAAATCCCGCACCCTTCCTATGCCCCTGCGAGGCTCCGAGAAACGGGACGTTCGGTCTGGCTCAAATCGGTAGACTCGATGCTCGAGTATGACGGAACAGGCGGGGCGATTTCGTCGTACTTGGCCGCGCCACCGGAAATATCCTCGTCATCTTCAGGGCAGCGGAGCTGGAATGCGCCACGCAGAGCGAGAGGAGTCAGCAGGGTCGTGAGCAATACCACAGCTACCATCAATGCCACCTGCGATTGCGTGAAAATCCTCGCGCGTACGGCCATGGCGGCGACAATCACACCTACTTCTCCGCGCGAAACCATACCGCAACCAATCCGCAAGCTGCGTACAAAGCTCATGCCGCGGGCTATGGCCGCCAGCCCGCAGCCGAATATCTTTGTAATCACGGCAATCACGAATATCGCCCCAAGCAGCATCCAATGCCCGCCGAGGGCGCGGAAATTGCTGGTGAGACCAATCGAGACAAAGAAGAGCGGGATAAGCAGGCCGTGGCCGAGTGCATGGAAGGTGCGCTCGACGTCGGCTTTGAACTCTGAGCCCGCAAATACGTAGCCGAGCAGGTAGGCTCCGGTGATGCCGGCAACGGAGCCCAGCCATTCAGCTCCGATAGCATAAATCAGCACCAACGCGAGGACGCAACTGGTAACGGCCTCAGCCGAGGAAAGACGGCGCATCTGCAGAATCAAAGGATCTAGCCATCGCTTCGCTCCTCCGTAACCGACTACGAAGAAGACACCCACGCTAACGGCGATCAGCACCATGCGAACTAGTAACGGAAAACGTGCAGCAAAACCGATGTGGTGCTGCATCCAGACGGCAGCTGCAGGTGCGACGCCGAAGGAATCCACGTTCACACCACTGGCTGTAGCCGTTAAAAACGCCAGCACAAACAGACCCATTACGTCATCGATAACGGCGGCACCCAGAATCACGGTGGCCTCGGGCGACGACATTCGCCCAGCATCCATGAGAGTGCGCGCGGAAATAGACACGCTGGTGGCCGTCAGTGCTCCCCCAAGAAAAAGCGCTACGTTCCAGGGAAGTCCAAACAGATGGCAGGCAGCGGAGCCCAGAAAAAATGGCCAGATAACCCCGGACAGCGCGACCAGAAAGGCCGTTCCACCGGCTTCTTTCATCCGGTCTATATCTGTCTCAAAACCGGCAATGAACATCAGAACCAGGCCTCCGAACTGCGCAAGCAACATGAAAGCACTATCGGCGCGGCTACCCTCAAACATACGCAGGTGCATGATATTGAGCGCCCCTGGCCCGGCCAAGATGCCTACCATCAGTTCGCCGATGATTCCTGGGATTCCAAAGCGGCTGAAGATAGACGCAACAATTTTGCTTGCTGGCAGAAGCACGGCAATCAGTAACGCGAGTTGGAGAATAGCTGGCATGGATTACAGCAGTTCCGCTCCCACTGGGAATGATTCAGCACTGTGGGCCCGATGCTCGCATAGACAGGTCAAGCCATCGCAACGATGAAAAGCCTTTGCCTCAAAAAGCATTGGCAACCGCAATCCGCTACTGTGTACTAAGCACAACAGCCTTCTCATCTGCTTTCCGGCGAGTAGCAAAGACATGCGCAAAGCGAAAAGCATTCAACAGCTTCCCGTATCCTCCACGCTCAATCCCTTCGCGCTGCATCGTCCGAATCGTCGTAGCCTGACGGCGGGCCAACTCGGCCTGCAGGGAAGTGGCAGCTAGCTCAGCAGCAAGTTGAGTACGCTCAGCAGCCTGATCGCACACGCGCAGGCGCATAAGCAATTCCCCGAACTTGAGTTGGGCAATAAAGCTGTCGGGAGCCAGGCGGCAGGCCTCGCGAAGCTCTTCAAGAGCGGACTGACCGTCAAAATTTACGCATAGGGCCATTCCCAGCAAGACGCGCAGTTCAGAGGCCTGCGGTTCGAGGGCTACGGCCTCCTTGAGCTGTGCCACCAGTTCACTCCGCTCCGGTCGTTCGAGAACGTTCGGGTCACGAAACATGCGCAGGAGTTGCGCACGCGCCGGCTCCGGGATGGATGGTGGAAAGCTTATAGCCACTGACGAGGCGGAGCTGATCGCCATTTCCTGACTGGGCGCAGAAAGCTTGATGGTCATCGTGGTCATTGATTTGTACTCCAGGCCGGTCCATTTCGTGGCGGAAACAGGCACTTCAAAAAAAAGGGGCAGGGTGAGATCTTGCTGGCTCACCCTGCCCTTTTCAGGAGAGAACGAACAGGGAGGTTGAGGTTGTGGTTTAGGCAGTCGCTTGCGCTTCTGCCAAGGTGAGGAAACTGGGTTCGGGTTTAAAGATGAATTCGGGATATCCGAGTTGACCCATCTCTGGAAGATCAAGACCTTCCACCTCGGCCTCTGCGGAAACACGCTGACCCACCAGAACATCTAGGATCCAGTTAAGAACAAAGCTGAAGGTGAAAACGAAACCGAGGAGTGTGGCGATACCAATCAGTTGAGCGACCAGTTGGTTGGGATCCCCGTAGAATAGACCAGTCACCGAGCCATTCACGCCGTTCCACGCACCACCATAGTTGCTCTTGCCGTCAGCAAAGAGGCCTACAGAAAGAACACCCCACAGGCCGCAAGTACCATGGACGGAGATGGCGCCGACCGGATCATCGACTTTCATGACATTCTCGACGAAGGCTACGCTGTAGCAAACCAACACGCCGGCAATCAATCCAATGATGGCCGCGCCTACGGTGTTCACAAAGCCGCTGGGAGCCGTAATAGCAACCAGCCCAGCGAGCAGGCCGTTACCCGCCATCGACGCGTCCGGCTTGCCCTTGGTGATCCACATATAGAGAATCGCGCCAAAGGTTCCGGTGCAACCGGCAAGCATGGTATCCACTGCGATGGTGCCGATGCGAAGGTTACCGGCCGCGGAAGCTCCCAGCGTGCTGCCGGGGTTGAAGCCGAACCAGCCAAAGGCCAGAATGAAGCAACCGACCAGCACAGCCGAAATGTCATGGCCGATGATGGCATTGCTCGATCCGTCCTTATTGAACTTGCCAATGCGCGGCCCAATGATGAGAGCCACTGCAAGGGCAGTCACGCCGCCCACTGCATGCACCACGCCGGAGCCCGCGAAGTCGCAATAGCCATGGCCAAGGCCGAGGTTGGAGCCCAGAGCCGACAGCCATCCGCCGCCCCATGCCCAGTTCCCGAAGAGTGGGTAAGTAAATGCGCCCATCAAAACTGATGAAACGCAGAAGGTAAGGAACTTCCACCGCTCGGCGGCGGCACCAGTAACAATGGTCAGTGCCGTATCCATGAAGACCATCTCAAAGAGGAAGATGACCATCACGCCAACGTCATAGGTATGCCCTGAAAGGAACATGCCTTTTTCGCCCCAGATACCCCAATGCGTACCGAAAAGGGTAAGCATATGTTCGCCACTCAACGAGGCTAGACCGCCAAGATTGCCGTTGCCCGCGGCCCCTCCCATTTGTATGGCGAAACCTATCAACCAATACGCGAACAGCCCGCAAGCATATACGGTGAAGTTCATCATGTAGGTGTGATTCGCGTTCTTTACGCGGCAAAGACCGGCCTCCACCATGGCGAACCCGGCCTGCATGAACATCACCAGGAAGCCGGTTACCAACGTCCAGACAAAGTTGATGGCGATTTTGTTCTGGCCAACCTGGTTGGCAACGTCACCGACGGTAACGCCCACCTTGGGGTTTGAGACGGGTACATCGTTGATGGTACCGGTCATCGTCCCGCCCGGATCGCCCTGCGCCATCTGCGCAGGCGTGGGTGCGGCGGCGGCAGCGGCCTTCAGCTGAGCCTCAGCGGGCCCGGTTTGAGCGTGCGCCACGTTGCCCAGCGAGAGTAGTACAGCCATGGCGCACAGCAGAAGCTTATTGCGAAGTCTTTTCATGTACTTGGCTCCGTACCTAAAGAAGTTAGGCCTTCCAGATGGCGTTTTTGTTGCAGGCAGAGGGCAGGATGACAACGATACCGAACAAGGTGATCGCGAGCCCGATAACGGCAATCACCGTCCGGCCGCCTACAGATGAGGTAAGGTGCAATCCCAACAGTGCCAATATCCAGCCCCCTGCCGAAAGCGCCGCGCCGATGAGTTTCATCACCGCCGGTTGGGCACCGAGAGCAGGCTTTCCTTCGAGTGGTTTCAGCTTGAGGAACATCATGATCGATGCTGCCAGAAGGACCAGACCCACGATGAGTAGCGCGACACCCACACCGCCTGGCATGACTGCAACGCCGGCGCAGGCCGCTGTGAGTCCTGTGAGAAAGAGCCCAAACGATCGGCCCTGTGATTTGTTTGCCGCCATATCACTTCCTCCGGAACGAAATTCAGTTAAGAGTGGGTCCACGCGCCACACTTTGGCGGATGTAGCGCCTTGGGCTGAGCTTCCAACGCCAGAGCAGACTAGCGTGCTCTGGTGCGGGGAGCAGGGAATGCATTGCGCCCGTTGCGGTTCTTACGGGCCTGCAGGGGATTTGTGGCAGGCCGGCACTGCTTTGGCCCCGGTAGAGCGAGAAACACTATCAACTGAATGAGGGCCGTCAGTTCCACAACCATCGGCACGCCGGTCTGCAGGCGAACCAGGATGAGAACCCCGGCCATCGCGAACCATTGCCAGCGCGAGCGGCTCATACGCTCTACGCGATCGGTGAGCTTCAATAGATCGCGCGGCCGCAGCGCAATCTCTCCGGGTTCTGCCGCCCGAGCCTTGAAGCAGGCAATGGCAAAAAAGCCGGATATCAGCAGTTCGAGAAGTAGCGCCTTTTCATTCATGATTGTCTCCCTCACAGATTTCGGTTTCTTCGACCTTTCCGTCGCTCTGCGTCAGTGCTTCGGACCAAAAAAGGCAATCAACGCAACTGTCACCGTGGTCTGGCCCTTCACCATTTCCGAATTCCCCTTGTGAAAGAAAGCTACGTTGGACCAGTCGTGCCTGACTTCCACGCGGGTCATCAGCCCCTGTTCCCACTTGTACTGGTAGGTGCCGGTGACCTCCTTCACCGCCTGCGCCGTACCGGTGGAGAAGCCCTGGTTATCGTCGAAGTACTCGCCGCGCAACGCGAAAGAATTGTGTGCAGTGAACTGATAGTTGCCGGCGACAGCTCCACCCTGCCAGTGCGCGGAATCTTCTGGAGTGGTTCCCGAAGCTGCCGTGCGGTTTTGGCCATAGTCATAATTCAGGTATGCGGCAAACTTCGAGGTAGGGGTCAGATTCAGCGTCGTGTCGATGAGGTTCCGGTAGCCATTCTGCGTATCGGTATTGGATGGACCAACATAGTAGTTGAGGGCCCAGTTGTACTTCGGCTTCGTGTACAAGCTGGTGAGGCCAATCGTGACCCCGCCATTGTTGTTCACGACGTCATTCCAGCCATTCACCACCTGCAAGCCGGCGGTCCAGCTTTTAGTGACTGGCGTCGACGTGCGGAGCCCGAAGTGGTAGTAGGGAATCGCCCAAGCAAAGAGGAGCGACCGAGAATAGTTCCAATCGTTCATAGCCTCGATGACCTCAGCACCCGCCGAAGTAACGAATTGTCCAAAATCAATTTCAGTCCCATGCCACTTTGGCGGAACCGCACTGACGTAGGCCTGCTCGATGTAGTTGTCGGTGTTCTTGTCTGTGCTCGAGTGCATCAGAACATTCGCACGACCGAAGATGAAATTGGCATGCACGCCGATCGGGCTGGGATCGTGGTTGATGATGAGCTCGGCCATCGCCAGGTTGAACTGGTCGGTTTTGTCGTCGAAGTTATAAAGGTCGTTGGTCTGGCCGTTAGCGGCATTACTGGGACGGTTATCGTTGTAGCTGTAATAGCCATCCATGAGTCCACTGAATTGGAGCCCACCAACGCTCCACACTGGAGGCGGCGGTGGAGGTGCAGGGGCTGGAGCGGCTGGCGCAACCGAAGTTGAGCTGGCTGAGGGCGCTGCTGCCGCCACCGTATTCGGCTGTGCCACTGCTGAAACGGCGCACCAAAGAACTGCTCCGAGCAGTCCGTTCGAAAAAGAGATGATTTTCAAAATCACGGTCCTCCAAATGAAGTGCACTGCCAGTCGAACGGACACATTCCGCGAAGTATCTGGGTAGAGGCTTGCCGGGGCCCGCCGCCTTTTGGGTCCCCGGTTGCTTCTGCTGGAACTGCATGCGTCCTGGATGTATGTAGGAACTCATGGCAGTCATAAGGAATTCATAAAGACCATACGGAAAGGCCATAAGAACAGGCGTTGTCATTGAAAATGTGCAATTTACACGGTGACGGATTAAGCGTGTCGATATTTCGCGCCAGGTGCAGACAGCGTCCATCAGTTTGCGGCAGCTTGGCGTGAAACCTGCCAAAGTCTGTACTATGCAAAGCAGAAACTTTGTTCATGGTTCCCGCGTATCGACTTCGCCCGCTGCTTGCGCTTTTGTTAGCCGCCGTTATGGCGCGTTCTGCCCTGGCGCTGGATCCACATGTCCCGTTACGGCAGGATGGCGCCCAGGTGTGGCAAACCGAAAGCGGTCTGCCGCAAAACACAGTTCACGCGATTCTGCAATCGCACGATGGGTTCCTCTGGGTCGCCACCGAGGGTGGACTAGTACGGTTTGACGGCGAAAAGTTTGTCACGTACACGAGCGAGAAATACCCGCAGATTCCGAGCGATGTCGTTTATGGCCTGATGCAGGATCGTGCCGGGACTCTGTGGATCAGCACCTCAGGGGGTACGGCCAGTTACAGCCATGGTAAGTTTCGCGGCTGGCCCCAGACAGGTGAAACCTATTCGATTTTTCAAGATACTTCTGGTCACATCTGGGCCTTGACTGCAGGCGGTTTGGACCTGCTACAAGACGGAAAGTTTCGCAATTTGCTCCCCGTCACGATGGGAGAAGCAAGCCGAATGCTGGAAACCGCGGATGGAGCGCTGTGGCTGGCGACAGACAGCGGTCTGCTGCGAGCTGCCGCCGGCTCAGAGAAATTCATCGCCGTAGGACAGCAGGTCAGTATCCGGGCAATGGCGGTGGCTGACAACGGCTCGGTTTGGGCAGGCACTGGCACTGGCGTGGAGGTATGCTCTGATCGCATTTGCCGGACTGTACATCCAGCCGGCTTGCCGGATCCAGTCTACGTCTCCGCACTCGCCACGTCCGGCAACGGCATGTGGGTTGGAACCGATGAGGGACTCTTTCACGTCCAGGGCACCCAGGCGCGGGGCTACCACACTCGCGATGGCTTGCCTTCGGACCAGGTCAATCTGCTATATCGCGATCAAGAACATGCCCTGTGGATTGGCACCAGTCGGGGTATGGCCCGGATGACTGGCGATCAGATCAACGCATTGCCCAACAGTAGCGAACTATCGGGCAATACGGTGTTGACCGCATTTGAGGATCGCGAGGGTGATCTTTGGCTGGGTTTCGAATCAAACGGCCTTGGCGTGTTGCGCAGTCTCACCTTTACGAACATCACGGCACGCGATGGGCTGGCGGGAAGCTACGTACTCGCGGTCACTCAGGGCCAAGGTGGCACTATGTGGGCTGGCACCAACGGCGCAGGTCTGGGTGGCTATCGAAACGGACATTTCACCACGCTCACCACTGCGCAGGGACTCTCGAGCGACGTTGTGCTGGCCCTGCGTGAAGGACTTGACGGAACGCTCTGGATTGGTACACCCGACGGGTTCGACGCCTTTCGCAATGGAAAAGTGATTCGCGCCTACACCACAGCGGATGGGTTGCCGGATGATTTCGTCCGCTCGCTCTTTTTAGGATCGGGCGGTGCGGTGTGGATCGGCACACGCCATGGCCTGACGCGTTTCTACAATGGACAGTTCACTACCTTCACACAATTGGACGGGCTAGGTAGCAATCTGATTGGCGCTATGCTCGAAGATCGGCGCAATGGTGCCTTGTGGATAGGCACTCTGGGCGGCCTGACGCGCTACGCCCGTGGGAAGTTTGAAAACTTTACCACGCAGAACGGACTTTCAAGCGATATTGTGACGGCACTCTATCAGGACCGACAGGATACCCTGTGGATTGCAACCAAGGGCGGGGGACTCAACCGCTATCGGGATGGAAGGTTTGCAGACATTTCTTCCAAGGCGACCGGCTTGCCCAATAGCATCTACGCGATTTTGGACGACGGAGAGGGATATCTTTGGTTGAGCTCAACACACGGTATTTATCGCGTAAGCCGTTCCGCACTCAATCATTACGCCGATGGCGAGACACAACACCTGACCTTCTCGGTCTTCGGCGCCTCGGATGGCATGGGTATCAGCGAATGCAGCCGCGGAGGGCACCCGGCAGCTTGGCGTTCAGCGGACGGGCGGCTCTGGTTCGCCACATTGAAGGGACTCGCCGTGGTAAATCCCGCGCACATGGAACTGGACCGCGTACCGCCAAAGGTAGCCATCGAGCAGGTAAGTATCGATGACGAGCCAGCCTCGATTCGGGCGGCACTCAAGGTTCCACCAGGACACTCCCGGATTGAAATTCACTACGCGGGACTCAGCTTCGTTGCACCACAGAAAGTGCGCTACCGTTACATGCTCCAGGGCTTTGACCAGCATTGGGTGGACGCAGGCAACCAGCGCACAGCCTATTACACCAATCTGGCGCCGGGGCAGTACACGTTTGAAGTCATGGCCGCCAACCAGGACGGGCTATGGTCACGTGAGGCCGCGGTAATTGATTTCACTGTGCTCCCGCAGATGTATCAGACGTGGTGGTTCCGCGTGGTGATGGTGATCACTCTGATACTGGCCGCATATCTGATTTACTGGCTACGGGTACGAAGCGTACGAGCGCAGTTTCAGGCGGTACTCGGCGAACGCACACGCATCGCACGCGAAATTCACGACACACTGGCGCAGGGCTTCGCAGCTGTGTCGGTGCAACTGGAACTGGTCTCGCAATTGTTGCCAACGTCGATAGAGTCGGCCCGCAAATCGCTCGATACGGCGCGGGCTCTGGTTCGCAGCAGCCTCGACGAGGCAAGAGCCTCCATTTGGGATCTGCGTTCGCAGAGCGCGGAACAGGAAACGCTGGCCACACGCATTCGCAAGATGGCCGACAAGACCGGTGCGCCCGCCGGAATGAAAACGCAGTTGCAGGTAAACGGAATTTACCGGCCACTGGCGCCAGAGGTGGAGACAGAGATCGAAAGAATTGCCAAAGAAGCAGTGGTAAACGCAGTGCGGCACTCTGGCGCGCAAACCATCAACCTGCGTATGACCTACGACGCGCGCGACTTTGAGATGACAGTGCGGGATAATGGCAAAGGGTTCGCCGGTACGCCGCCAGACGGACGGAGTGGACACTTTGGCATCACGGGCATGCGTGAGCGCGCCGCGAAAATTGGGGGACACTTGGAGATCGCGAGCGAGCCGGGCGAGGGCACTGAAGTACGCGTAACGCTGCGGCTGGGAAGGCAGGATTAGAGCGGTGGCCGAAGAGACAATCCGGATCCTGGTCGTGGACGACCATCATATCGTGCGTCAAGGATTGGTGGCTCTATTGAGCACGGTTCCTCAATTTACAGTCGTGGCCGAGGCTCGAGACGGCAGCGAGGCAGTAGAGCTGCACCAAAAATTCAAACCAGACATTACCATCATGGATTTACGCCTACCGCGGATGAGCGGCGTGGATGCCATCACGGCAATCCGGGCTGTCTCACCTCAGGCACGCTTTATTGTTTTGACGACCTTTGACGGCGACGAGGATATTTACCGTGCCCTTCAGGCCGGCGCAAAGGGATACCTACTGAAAGGCATGAATGCAGACGAACTCACCGATGCCATTCGTACGGTGCATGCC
Organism: Acidobacteriota bacterium; assembly: GCA_021799405.1. The sequence continues at coordinate 1,880 of JAJZAL010000022.1, read as the reverse complement.
GGCAGAACAAGGATTCCTACAGTCGTGGCCGAGCGGCTGGCCGAGCGTGTGAGCGGAACTGAGCTGACCGCGCGCGAGCACGAGGTGCTGCGCCTGATTGTGCAGGGTTATAGCAATAAAGAGATCGGGAACCAGTTGCATATCTCAGAAGCGACCGTCAAAACACATATCAACAACCTGCTGAGCAAGCTCGGCGTGAGCGATCGCACGCAGGCGGCCACCACCGCGCTGCAGCGCGGTCTGGTGCATCTGGAATAGAGGAGATTCGATGCGGAGCAAACCTGTCTTACCGGCTTTGGCACTGCCGATTTTAATGATGCTTGCAGTACCGGCTTCGTTTGCGAAGGGAATCACGACATCATGGCGCCAAGCATCCAAGAGCGAGCTGCAGACCTATTTACCGGCGCGAGCTCCGGTCGTCAAGGAGCGCATTGAGACCGAAATGCCGGCAGCATCGGGAATCATCAACGACAAGGACCAGTTCATCGGAGGCGTCGTGTTGATTACAGCAGGGTACTCGGCGGAAGGAAAGTATTCACACTTCTTCCTCTCGCAGGTCCCCATCGAGGTTGGACACCTTAAGCTGCCAGCCGGACAATACATTCTGGGCTATGTTCGAAAGGGCGACGCGCTGGAAGTGAAATTCTACGAAGCCATTTCCGGTAAGCCTCTCGGTGACGTAATCGCGAGACTGGACCGCACAACACACGGCGTCTACGCATTCAAGATCTGGCCGCCAGAACAACACCCGCTGATTCAAATCGGCCGCTTCGTGTTCTCTTATCACGTGGAATAGCCCGCATACCGGTCCAGCTTCCTCCACGCATCTGTCAATTTGCGATAGGATGGCGAGCGGCGCAGCGTGAGCGCCGGGAGGGCGTGCTTGTATCAGCCAGAGACGTATGCGATCGCTCTGTTGTTCATGATCCTCAGTATGCTTAGCTGGGGATCATGGGCAAACACCATGAAGCTTTGCCCCGGATACCGCTTCCAGCTGTTCTACTGGGACTATGTGGTTGGCCTGTTTGTGGGAGTGTTGGCCATTGGCCTGACATTGGGAAGCACCGGCAAATCGGGCCTACCATTTTTTGCTGACATCGCGCATGCCGATGGGCGCCACATCTGGCTCGCGCTGGCGGGCGGGGCAATCTTCAATGTTGCGAACTTGCTCCTAGTGGCAGCCATCGAAATTGCGGGGCTTGCCGTAGCCTTTCCGATCGGTATCGGCTTGGCGCTGGTCGTAGGCGCCGCAGGGAGCTATATCGTAGCCCCGGCAGGGAACCCAGTGCTGTTGTTTGGCGGGATTGTGATTGTGGTGACGGCCATCGTGCTGGACGCCGCAGCCTACCGCGCACGCGAACAGCAGCAGAACGTAACCGCTCGCGGCGTGGTCATCAGCCTGATTTCCGGCCTGTTGATGGGTAGCTTCTATCCTTTTGTGGCGCGTGCGATGACGGGCAAGGGAGCCGCCGGCCCGTACGCCACGGCCTTCTACTTCGCTATCGGCGTGGGAGTCTGCTCGCTTGTGGCCAATACCGCGCTCATGCGCAAACCACTCGACGGGCGTCAACCAGTGGCCTTCGATGGCTATGCCAAAGCTTCACTAACGTGGCATGCATGGGGCATCATCGGCGGCGCGGTCTGGATGGCCGGCGCGATTCTCAACTTTACCGCTTCGCAAGCGCACATTGTCGGCCCCGCCGTGTCCTATTCCATTGGTCAGGGGGCGACAATGATCTCCGCCGCCTGGGGCGTCCTGGTCTGGCGCGAATTCGCGAGCGCGCCCCGCCGAGCCAGAATTCTGCTCGCCTGGATGTTTGCATTGTTTATTTGCGGGTTGACCGCTGTCGCTTTAGCCCCGGTAATCTAATGCAAGGGGA